>JBPOJO010000724.1:0-15753 GCA_052033485.1 Bacteroidota bacterium
AAAACAACGAAAAAAGTTCTTTACACCTCCGAACGGCTGACAGTTTGAGTGTCGTCAATAAGGCTAAAAGTTTGGAATCTATCATAAAATATTGGCTCGGGTTGGTTTATTTGAAAAAAAATGAAGATAAAAAAGCCTTAGATTATTTTGAAAAATCCATTGAAATCAAAAATGAATTGCAGCGCAAAACCTACAATCAACTCGCTCCGTTGGCGGTTTACAGCACGCTCGGCAAATATTATTTGGCAAAAAAGAATGACGAAAAAGCCCGTTTTTTTGCACATTTGAGCCTTGCCGAAACGCTCGGCGATATTTTTGTTTCAAAAAGTGTTGTGATTGATGATTATTCAACCCTCTACCAAATTTACAAAAGGCGCAAAATGACCGATTCCGCGCTCTTTTATCACGAAAAATATTTGAAAGTAAAAGATGAGCTTGAAAAAGAAAATCAACTTCGAAAAATTACCGGCTTGGAGGTCGAAGCCGCGACGGAAAAACAAGAGCGCGAAAATCAATTTTTGAAACAAAAAGACAAATTAAATCGCCTCGAAATCGAAGAGCGTGAAAGAAATTTGCATTTCAGCATTGTCGGTTTAGCGGCTTTGTGCCTTGTCGTTTTTTATTTTATTTATCTCAATCGCGCCAAACAGCGCGCAAACGCCCTTTTGAAATTGCAAAAAGATGAAATTTCGGAAAAAAATGCCGAACTTTTCGTGCAAAAAGAAGAAATTTTGTCGCAAGCCTTGCATCTTGAAGAAGCAAATTCGGCGATTACGAAACAAAAAAACAAAATTGAAGAAAGCCACGGTGAAATAACCGCAAGCATTACGTATGCGCAAAGGATTCAAAATGCGGTTTTACCCCTTGAATCCGAAATTTTGAGCATTTTGCCCGCATTTTTTATCCTTTTTTGTCCTCGCGACATTGTCAGCGGCGATTTTTATTTAATCAAAAAAGCTGAGGGGAAAACCCTCATTGTTGCCGCTGATTGCACCGGACACGGCGTTCCCGGTGCTTTTATGAGTATGCTCGGAACGGCTCTTTTGAATGAAATTTTCGGAAAAAATCCTCATGCAACTGCCGCCGAAATGCTCAATCAACTGCGTAATGAAATCAAAAAAGCACTCCGGCAAGAGGGCAAAACGGGCGAACAACAAGACGGTATGGACATTGCGCTCTGTCTTTTTGATGAAAAAAATAAGCTGCTAAATTTTGCAGGTGCGCACAATCCTTTGCTTGTTTTTCGTGAGGGTGAAATGTTTGAATTAAAGGCGAGCAGAATGCCTATCGGTATTTACAAAAAAGAAAAAGATTTTGATAATCAATATTGGGAATGTCAAAAAAATGACCGTTTTTACATCTTTTCTGACGGTTTTTATTCTCAATTTCACCACGAAACGAGACAGGCACTCAAATCCAAAGCTCTTAAAAATTTGCTTACTGACATTCATATACTTGATTTTGAGGAGCAAAAAAGCCGATTATCCTTGTTTTTAGCGGATTGGCAAAGGAGCACGCCGCAAACGGACGATATTTTGCTCATCGGATTTTCGCTTTAAGCTGTGTCTCACGCGAAAAAAAATTTTTTTTTTAACTTATTTTTCAAATATGCTTATTTCTGACGAACTGAACGAAATTCGTTCGCACATTGCACACGGCGACATCAGCCTCGCAACACGCCTCATGATGGATTTCGCGCTCGATGCCGGATTTCCGAAGGAAGTTATTGCCGAAATTCGCGAAATGCGGAGACGCTACAATTTGCAAAATGAGTTGGCGAGCGACAAAGATTTTCTTGAAAAATTGCACACTTTACTCACAAAAATTGAAATAATGCTTGCCGAAAGACCCGAATTTACGACTTTCGACGATTTGCGAACAAGCTTTTTGCACGGAGAAGGGGCGGTAGTGTATCAGCCTTCCGAAAATCGCAAAAAAGGCATCGTTGTTTTTAAAGGTGAAAATATTAAAAAAACCTACAAAGGTTTCCCCTTTTCACTCAAAAATATCAATTTAGAGCTTAAAACGGGCGAAATTACCGGCGTTGTGGGCGAAAACGGCAACGGTAAAACGACCTTGCTTCGCATTGTCGCCGGTGAACTTTTAGCCGATAACGGAGAGCATTTTTATCCGAATTTTTCAGATGCAAAATCGTGGTACGAAAAGAAGCATAAAATAGCTTTTATTCCCCAAAATTTGGAAAAATGGAGCGGAAAATTGATTGAAAATTTGTATTTTGAAGCAGCGGTTCATGGGATTCCGCCCGCCGAAAATGAGGACACGACGGATTTTATCATTCACCGACTTGGGCTTTCAAAGTACAAAAATGCGAGTTGGAGCGAAATTTCTTCCGGCTATAAATTGCGTTTCGCGCTTGCAAAAGCGATGGTTTGGCGACCGCAAATTTTAATTTTAGATGAGCCGCTTGCGAATCTCGACGTGAATGCAAAATTGCTTTTTATGCAAGATTTGCGGCTTTTATGTCAATCTACGCGCTATCCCGTGTCAATTTTGCTCAGTTCGCAGCAGTTGCATGAGATTGAAGCGGTAGTGGATAAAATTATGTTTCTCAAAAACGGCGTTTGCGAATATTACGGCGCAACGACGGATTTCGGCACTTCGCGCAAAACGAATGTGTACGAATTGAGCGGAAGTTTTGGTATTTCCGAGCTTAAACCGCTTTTAAATGCCCTCTCGGACTTTATCCGCATCGAAAGTACGGGGCAATCTTTCATTGTCGAAACACCGCTTGATATCACGAGTAATGTTTTGCTTGTGAAATTGTTAAGTGTTTTAAAAATTGATTATTTCAGAGACATCAGTCAATCAACCCGCAAACTTTTTCATCAAAATGCTTGAAACTATTTCCGAAATGGCATCGAATCCGCAGCTTGCGGCGCAGTTGCGCGAAGATTGGATTTACCCGGTCTTGCTTTTTATCTATATTTTTAGTCTGTATCAGTCCTTGAGCATTTTGCAAGTGAGTGAATATTCGGCGTTGAAAGAAAATTGCCTCTCCGTTACGTATTTAATGACTCCTTTTGTTTTTTTCCTTTTGTGCCGTTCCGCAGATATAATGGGGGCAGAATGTTTGTTGTATTGTTTGCAAAAAAGCGAGGGGAAACACCTTGAACACATCAGTTTTTCTCGCGCAATGGGGGCGGGCGTAATGATGTTTTGGTTTGTTTTTATTCGGTTACATCGCAATTTGGCATTGAAAATGAATGAGTTAAAAAACAAATCGGAATAATCTTTGTTTTTTTTGAAAAAATATGTGCTGAAAATATTTTTTGTCATTAAATTTGCTTTATTGCATAAATTGCTTCACAAAAAAATTTTTTTATGAAAGGAATTGTATTTGCTGAATTTTTCGAACTCGTCGACAACACTTTCGGCTATGAAATGATTGACAAAATCATTGAAAAAGCGGCATTGCCGCATAACGGTATATACGTTTCGGGGGGGACTTACCCGCATTCCGAGATGTTTGCCTTGGTCAATGCCTTGAGCGAAGAAACAGGGGTAGCCTCTTCCGAATTGTTGATAACCTATGGAAAATACCTTTTCGGAAGGCTGATGAAATTGTATCCGCACCTTGCCGAGGGCAAAAGAAATCCGATTGAATTTATGGCTTCGGTCGACAGTTATATTCACGTTGAAGTTCGAAAATTGCACCCCGGCGCAGAATTACCGCAATTTATTACCGTCGAACACAATGAAGATTCGCTTATCATGGATTATATTTCTTCCCGAAAAATGGAAGATTTTGGGGTCGGACTGATGCGCGGTTGTGAAGAATTTTTTAAAGTGCCGATAGATATTCGTTATGAAAGAATTGAGGCGGCGGACAAACATTCGAGTCGTTTTTATGTTAAATTGATTTAAAAAATGAGCACGGTTCAACAAAATACTTCTGAAGCCGATAATATTTGGAAAAAACGTTTTGAGCGCGAGCGCGAACTCAGAAAAGAAGCCGAAAGATTATTGGAACAAAAAAGTCTCGAGCTTTTTGAGACCAATAAAAGTTTGGAAGACAAGGTTTCGGTCGCAACGGAAGAACTTCGGCAAAACAACGAGGAGTTGATTGCGATGCTTGATTTTGTCAACGAACAAAAAGAAGTTATCGGGCGTAAAAACGAATCCATCAAAAAAAGTATGGACGCGGCGCAGCGGATTCAACAAGCTATTTTGCCTTTGAACGAGGAATTATCGGCGATTTTTTCTGACTATTTTTTTGTCAATATGCCCAAAGACATTGTCAGCGGGGATTTTTTGTGGGTTTTTCAGCGCGGTTGCCGCAAAATCATTGTTGCGGCGGACTGCACGGGACACGGGGTGCCGGGTGCGTTTATGAGTGTTATCGGTCATGCTTTGCTCAATAAAATTGTGATTGATAACGATGTTTTTTTGCCCGACCACATTTTGTATTATCTCAATTTGTTTCTCGGCGACTTTTTCAAAAGAAGTCATAATGAGGTGCGTGAGGGCATGGACGTGAGCGTGTGTGTGTATAATGAAGAAACGCAAATTTTGAAATATGCCGGCGCGATGAACTCGCTTTATTATTGTGCGGGCGGGGTTTTTAACGAAATAAAAGGGGATAAAAAAACGGTAGGCGGTGTGCAGGGAAAAAATGAAGACCGCACATTTACTTGTCAAGAGTTCAAAGTAAAAAATGATATGTGTTTTTACCTCAGCACTGACGGTTTTCAAGACCAATTCGGCGGGGAGGAAAATAGGAAGTTTTTAACAAAAAATTTCAAAAAATTACTGTTTAAAATTCATGAAAATCCGATGAAGGAGCAAGAAAAAATTCTCATCGAAGAACATTTGAAATGGCGCGGCAAAAATGAACAAGTTGATGATATTTTGATGCTTGGTTTTTGCTTTTGAGCGTCATAAAAAATTTAGTTTTGGGGGCGTTTTTTAGTACAATTTTTTGTACAAACGCAAGTATTCAAATTTTAAAGTGTGTGAAATTTAGCGATTTGACAGTATAGTCGAAATTTTATTTCCTTTCGACTCCTAATTTGCACTTTTTTTGTAACACGATTTTCCGAAATCGCGCAGGCGAATTGGAATTTTGCACCCTCAAACGTATACTTTCGTTTTCCGAATATTTTATCAAAAAAAACATTTTTCTTGCCGTTTATTTCCTTTTGTTTATTTATTTTGATGCCGAAAAGCAAAAGAAAAGGCAAAATTATTTCTAAATGCCTGATATAAAACACTTTGCAAGTATACATCAACAAAACAAAATGAGCTTTTTCCTAAAAAACAGTATTTTCATCTTCTTGTGCACAACTTGCCTGAGTTTCCCGATTTGCGGTCAAGATTTGTTAAAAAACGGCGGTTTTGATGAATTATACCCTTGTAAAACTTGCGACGCAAACGAATCCCTGCGGCAATATGAACTTTTAGGCAAAGAATGGGAATGTTTTACACAAGCAAGTTCGCAAGCAATCACCTTTTTTCCCGACATCTATATTTGGAAAGATGCACAACAAAAGTATAAAGATGTACTTTGTTACGCCCCCGATGCCCAAAAATTCTATAAGAATGTCAAAGATTGTCCCGAACTTGAAGTTACCCGGAGTCCCACCGGTGAAATTAACACAATTTCGTTGCCCGAAACTTTCAATCTTGTACAAAAAATGCAAAAAACAGTTAAAAAGGGGACATTGTGTAAATTTAAAGCGGTATTTTTATACTTAGCTTCTTGTCAAAAAACATCTCCCGCACGTGAAATTGCATTTTTTTTGGCAAAGAAAAAACCTAAAAACACCTTGGGTAACAAAGCTCGGCTTGCCGAGATAAAAACTTGTAACATAAGGCTTATCGGCACATTTAACCTCGATTCGCTTGCGCCCATGGTGTGGTATGAAAAAGAATTTACTTTTACGGCAGAAGATGACTTTGATTATTTTATCGGCGGCGGTTTAAAACTCAATTTCTACGACACAGAGCCGAAAAGACCAAAATGTCTTGACAAAGAAACTTCAAAATGTTGGACATTCAGCATTTTATATGACCGTTTCGCATTACAAAAAATTTCGATTTCCGATGAAGCAAAAAAAACAGCACTCTCGCCGGACAGTCTTTATTTGTCAGACGATTTCGATGTGAGAGGTCGTTTTGCACGCCTGAAAGGTGTAATTTTTGACCAAAATGCTCATTTCCCAAAAAATGTAGCTGATTTGGATAAAATTGCAATTTTTTTGCTCAAATATCCAAGTCTCAAAATACGGATAGAAGGGCATGCCGATTCAGACGGAGATAAAAAAACAAATCAGATGATAGCCGAAAAGCGTGCCGATACCGTCAAAAAATACCTAATTGACAAAGGTGTAAAAACAGAGAATATAGAAACGAAGGGCTTCGGGAGCAGCGCACCGATTTCGGCTGTCAAAGCCGAAAATCGTCGAATCGAAATTGTTTTTTTGGAATAAAAAGCTGTTTTTAGGTCAAATTTTTTCTGTCAAAAAAATGCACATATAGAGGTGTACATTTTTAAGCGGAGTATTGATAAAAAAACGCGCTGCTTCGCATGACAAAAAAAATTGAAAGTTTTTTTAATTTTTTTTCTGTAAAGTTTTGCAGATTGAAAAATATAGCCTAACTTTGCACTTCGTTATGATTAATAACCTGCGATTCTCGAAAAATACCGTAGCTGACACATTTTTTTGAATCGAACTTTAAACAAAGATTAGAAACGATGCCGACCATTCAGCAACTCGTTCGTAAAGGGCGTGTAGCGATTGAGAATAAATCGAAATCGCCTGCGCTTTCAGAATGCCCGCAAAAACGCGGTGTATGTACGAGGGTTTATATGACAACCCCAAAAAAGCCTAACTCGGCTATGCGCAAAGTCGCAAAAGTACGTCTTTCCAACGGTATTGAGGTAATTGCCTACATTCCGGGAGAAGGACACAATTTACAAGAGCACTCCATCGTGTTGGTTCGCGGCGGCAGGGTCAAAGACCTTCCCGGCGTTCGCTACCACATCGTTCGCGGCGCACTTGACACGGCAGGTGTCGAAGGACGCAAACAATCCCGTTCAAAATACGGCACAAAACGTCCGAAACCCGGACAAGCAGCTCCTGTAGGTAAAGGCGGTAAACCGGCACCGGGTAAGAAAAAATAATTTGTCAGGCTTTAAAACGGTTTTATCACAATGAGAAAAGCGAAACCTAAAAAGAGAATAATCCTTCCGGACCCCAAATATAAAGACCCGTTGGTAACTCAGTTTGTTAATAACTTGATGTTAGACGGCAAAAAAAGTACGGCTTTCAGCATCTTTTATGAGGCTATCGAGAAAGTCGAAGAAAAAATGAAAAAAGCGGGAACAGAAAACGCAAACGGTATTGAAACGTGGAAAAAAGCGTTAGCTAATGTTACCCCTGCTGTTGAGGTGCGTTCAAGACGTGTCGGCGGTGCTACTTTCCAAGTGCCTACTGAAGTTCGCCCCACAAGAAAGATTACACTTTCCATGAAATGGTTGATTGGTTATTCACGCAAACGCAATGAAAAAACCATGGTCGACCGTTTGGCAAATGAAATTGTTGCTGCCGCAAAAGGCGAAGGTGCTGCCGTTAAGAAAAGAGACGACACACATCGTATGGCGGAAGCAAACAAAGCTTTTTCGCATTTCAGATTCTAAAGAATACCTACCCGCTTTCGGGCGGGTTTTTTTGTTTATTTCGACTTTTATTTCATCAAAATTTCTTTTTGACTTATACTTTAGCTTTCAGGCAAAATGGCTATCAAAGACCTAAGATATCGTCGTAACATCGGCATCATGGCGCACATTGATGCGGGTAAAACAACAACCTCCGAGCGTATCCTGTACTACACAGGCTTAACGCACAAAATTGGTGAAGTGCACGAAGGTGCCGCTACAATGGACTGGATGGAGCAAGAGCAAGAGCGCGGTATCACTATCACTTCTGCAGCGACAACAACATTTTGGAATTATCCCACCATTCAAGGAGATGTAACTCCCGATACAAAACAGTTTCAAATCAACCTCATTGACACCCCCGGACACGTCGACGTCACTGTTGAAGTTGAACGTTCTTTGCGTGTTCTTGACGGTGCGGTCGCGCTTTTTTGTGCCGTTTCAGGGGTAGAACCGCAATCCGAAACTGTTTGGAGACAAGCAGACAAATACGGTGTTCCCCGTCTTTGTTTTGTCAACAAAATGGACAGAGCAGGCGCGGATTTTTTCAATGCCGTCAATGAAATCAGAGAAAAATTAGGTGCAAACCCTGTTCCGCTTCAAATTCCTATCGGCGCGGAAGATACTTTCAAAGGTGTCGTGGATTTGATTACCATGCAAGCTATCGTTTGGAACGAAGAAGACCAAGGAAAAACTTTTCGCACCATCGAAATTCCTGAGGACTTGCAAGATGAAGTAAAAACGTATCGCGAAAAATTGATTGAAGAAGTTGCTGCATCGGACGAAGGTTTGATGGAGAAATTTTTTGAAGACCCGAATTCTATCACACCCGCTGAAGTTCGCGCTGCTATCCGCAAAGCGACTTGCGAATTTAAAATTTCGCCCGTTATGTGCGGCTCGGCGTTCAAAAATAAAGGTGTACAAGCGATGCTCGACGCAGTTTGCGAATTTTTGCCTTCTCCCGTAGATTTGCTTGCGCCTATCAAAGGCACAAATCCTGACACGGGCGCGGAGGAAGAACGCAAACCGAGTGATGACGAGCCGTTTACCGCCCTTGCATTCAAAATTGCTACTGACCCCTACGTCGGTCGTTTGTGTTTCATGCGCGTATACGCAGGTTCTTTGGAGTCGGGTTCATATATTTTGAACAATCGTACGGGCAAAAAAGAACGTATTTCGCGTTTGTTACAAATGCACGCAAACAAACAAAACCCTATCGAACGTGTCGGTGCGGGTGATATTTGTGCGGGTGTTGGTTTTAAAGACATCAAAACAGGCGACACGCTTACGGCAGAAAATCGCCCCTTGATTTTGGAACAAATGTCTTTCCCCGAGCCGGTTATCGGTTATGCAATCGAACCGAAAAAGCAAGCTGACCAAGACAAATTGTCTTTGGCAATCGCTAAATTGGTGGAAGAAGACCCGACTTTGCACGTTAATACTGACCACGAAACAGGTCAAACTGTTTTGCGCGGTATGGGCGAGCTTCACTTGGAAATCATTATTGACCGCTTAAAACGCGAGTTCAAAGTTGAAATCAATCAAGGTGCTCCGCAAGTTGCTTACAAAGAAACATTTACCAAAAAAATCGAACACCGCGAAGTTTTCAAAAAACAAACCGGCGGTCGCGGTAAATTTGCCGATATTCATTTCGAATTAATGCCGGGCGACGAAGGAAAAGTCGGCGTTGAATTTGTTGATGAAATCAAAGGCGGTGTTATCCCCAAAGAGTTTATCCCCCCGATTAAAAAAGGATTTGAGGAGTGCTTAAAATCCGGCGTTTTGGCAGGTTTCCCCTTAGAATCTTTTAAAGTAAGATTGTTCTTCGGTTCTTATCACAACGTTGACTCCGATGCTTTGTCATTTGAAATGGCGGCAAAAATCGGTTTCAAAGAAGCAGGCAGAATGGCAGGACCGAAAATCCTCGAACCTATCATGGGTGTTGAAGTGGTTTGTCCCGATGAATTTACCGGTTCGGTTATCGGCGATTTGAACCGCCGTCGCGGTATGCCTAAAGGTCAAGAAGTTAAAGGTACGGGCGTTGTTATCAAAGCCGATGTTCCTTTGTCTGAATTGTTCGGTTACGTAACGTCGTTGCGTACTATCACCTCAGGTCGCGGTGCTGCTTCGCTTACATTCTCGCACTATTCGCAAGTTCCCGAAAACCTCGCTGAAGGCATTATTGCTCAAGCAAAAGGTTCGAAAGTTGCTCACTAATAGTATTTTTTCGGAGCGAAAGGCTGAAAATCCTTTCGCTCAACTTAAATTCATCTTTTTCTTGAATTAAAAAGTTCTTTGTAAAATTATGTCAACACAAAAAATTCGCATTAAGCTAAAGTCTTACGACCACAATCTCGTTGATAAGTCAGCCGAGAAAATTGTTAAAGCAGTAAAAGCAACTAACGCAGTTGTCAGCGGTCCCATTCCGTTACCGACAAGAAAAGAAGTTTTTACGGTGTTGCGCTCTCCCCACGTTAACAAAAAATCACGTGAGCAATTCCAACTTTGCACCTACAAAAGATTGATTGATATTCATCAAGCAAGTCCCAAAACTGTAGATGCTTTGATGAAATTGGAACTACCGAGCGGTGTAGATGTCGAAATCAAAGTGTAGTTGCGATATTTACATCGAAAAGAAAAACCTCAGCCCTAAACTGAGGTTTTTTTTTGATGTAAAATTGACTTTTCTAAACCTTTGCAAAAAATCAGCCTCTTTTATTGCGTAAAATTAGCCCGATAATTAAGGACAAAATTGCCCCCGCGCCGATACCCGTGCCGATTCCTATCAAAAGTTGCTTAATGCCGAAATTCATATCTTGTTTTTCGATAGTTGCCGCAGCAGCGTCAAGCTCATCACCCCTTACCCCGAGAGATTGCATCAAATTTAAGGTATTTTCGATGGTTTCTTTTTTTATCAAATCGGCAAGATTCGGGTCAATAAAGTTGTACAAAATGTAATTAAACAAATTCGCTTCCGTGAAAGCAAATGTTTGAATTATCAGCAAGGTCAAAAAAGCATCTTTAAAAGTAAATCCATGCGGCGTTTCACGGCGTGCCAAAAAACCGAACACTACCAAAACGGCAAGCATTAAAAACATACTTGAAACGCCGTAAGCCATAGAAGCAAAAATGCTCGGATTAAAAATATATATCATTAAAGCCATTAAAACCGAAATACTGCCCATAAAAAAGCCGTATTTTACTGCGGGAGCATACATTTTTGAAATAATTTGAGTGAAAAAAATAAAAAACAGAAACAAGGTTTAAGCTTTTGTACAAAATTTTTTATGTTTGAATGACAGCCTCGCTGCCGAAGTCTGTTTTTTCGCAAGCGGCTGATATACAATGTTTTAGATTTCGCTGCCCTTGTTTGTGTCTTCACAAACAACAGTTACGGCATAATCAAAGGCGGTTACATTCATTTTTCCACAAATTAATTTGCACAAACACTTCTTGCCGAAAGCTAAGATTTCAAAAGAAATTATTGACACTCAGGCATTTTTTTTCAAAAATAGCATTTATTTCTGAAAAAAGGATTTTTAAACAGGATTTTGTCCCACCCAATACCGATTTCAATTGAGCGTATTTGAATCGCCTCGCAGAGCGCGAAAACGTTTCCTTGCTTCGACATTAAAGATGCTGCCCGGAAACTTAACCAACTGCTCTTGAAAATAAAACATTGCTTTTTCCTTATTTTTTAAGTACTCTTCGTAAATAACGCCGAGTGTAAAATTTGCATTATCACCGTGAACATCAGTCGAAAATTCGTTTAAAATGCGTTCAAAATATTTTACCGCCTCCTCATGCCGCCCCGATTTCATGCTCAAATTGCCGAGTTGCCACAAAATATCATCTTCCAAACTGTGTTTTTTGTATTTTTCGAGCATTTCGGCATATACTTTTTCTGCTTTTTCATTTTGTTGTTGAAAAATGAGCAAATCCGCATCGGCGTAGGCTTGCAAGGCTGTTTCGGAGGTATCCAAGCCGGTGTTTTCAGTGATGAGAATTGACAAACCCATGGCATCATTCGATATTTCGCGAGATGTTGCCAACTTCAAAATGTCCAAATGTTCTTTTGCCAACTGAAAATTGCCGCGATAATAGGACAATTTGGCATTTTTGAGTTTTGCCGCATGCCCTAAATCCGCCTCTTTTTCCGTTTTTTCAACTTGTGAATACAATAAAGTTGCTTCCCACCATTCATTTTTGAGCAAATAAATATCGCCCAAATCTAATTTCGCTTTTGAAACCAAACGAGGATTTTGTTTGCCGAGTGCGACAACTTTTTCCAAAATAATGACAGACGAATCGCGTTCTCCGAGATAAAAGGCTTGCAAAAGTGCCATATTTCGTGCGATTTCAATGGTTCGAAAATTGATGCCGTATTTTTCAATATTGTCTTTGTAGTCTTTAACAAGCGACTTAACCTGCTCAATATCAAGCGGATAGGTGCTTTTGATTAATTCTTCTTTCGACTTCATGGCAAACAATTTGTAATTGTAAAAGCCCGGACTGTCGGGATATTTTTCGACAAGATAATCGAAAATTTTGGCAGAAGCTTTGAAATCTTTGTTGTTAAAAGCCGAAATACCGATTTCAAAAATTTTATTTCCTTCTAATTTTTTCCTTTTGTCAATTGCTTTTGCTTGCGTAAAAGCGTTAAAAAATTCCTGCTTTTGCAAATAATACCAAAGCAATAATTCTGCGTAAGCAATTTTTTCGGGATTTTTTTGCACTCTTTTAAAAACAAGCGGTTCAAGACGTTCTAAATCTTCGGTCGAAGTCAGTTTGTAAGGGAGCGTATTCAAAACAATATCGAGGTTTTCTTCCTCCGAATCAATGAAATCAAGGTATGCATCTAACATTTTTTCGGTTTTCCCTTGAAAGGAATAGACATTTGCCAAATCCAAAATGAAATTATTTTTGTTGTCCGATTGTGCGTCGAGGAGCAGTTTTTCTGCAAAATCATACAAGCCGTTGCCGAGCAAATCATTGAGCACATAGCGGACGGCATTGACATCGCCCTTTATTTTTACACTCATTTCATTGAGAACCTTTTCACATTCCGCATTTTTTTTCATTCTTTTCAACAACATCGCGTAATCCACTTGCAAATAATAGAGGGTGGGTTTGTCTTTGATTAGCCTTTTAATGTGTTTTTCGGCTTGCTCATATTTTTCCGTTTTTTGCAGCGCGTCGAAATAATTTTCATGCACAGCCAAAATGTAGTTTTTGTTTTTAAGGAGTTTTTCGTAAAGGTCAATCGCCTTTTCGTATTCACCGCTCGAATAATATTCGTTTGCCAATGCTAAATCCGAAACGGTTTGTTGTGCAATGGAAGTATTAAAAATTGCAAAAAAAAGGCATAAGGAAGCCCAAATAATTGTTCTCATGTTTTGAAATCTTATCTTTTTACTCTCTGCAAAAATACAATTTTTTGCTCAAATGTGCACTTATATGCCAAACTATTTGCACAAACCTAAAAATCCACATCAGGCAGCAAAACACCCTCTCTGCCGTTGTTTTGTGTCTTCACAAACAACTGATAATTAAGCTCATAGCTTAAAACTATGAACGCCTCCGCATTTATTTGTGTCTTCACAAACGACTGATAAAAAAACACAATGTGCAATGTTACGCGAAAATTAAAAAAAGTGTTTTTTTGAAAAAGTGGTCAAAAAAATACCCTATAAATTTTAAAATCAATATTTTTCCGTTATATTTGCCCCGAATTTAATGCTGTTTTACACAAAAACAATCAAAAATGTCGCAAATCAGGCTCAATGCGATTGACATTTCTCAGTCGCGCACCGTTGTTGATATTACTGCCCCCGCCAAAAAAATCTCAGAATATTTTGGCATCAATGTTTTTGATACCAATAAAATGAAAAGTTATTTGGCGAACGAAGCGTACAAAAAACTTATGCGTTGTATCGAAACAGGCGAAAAAATTGATTCCGAAGTAGCAGATGCCGTAGCTTCTGCCATGAAAAGTTGGGCTTTGGAACGCGGTGCAACGCATTTTACCCATTGGTTTCAGCCCTTGCGCGGAACAAGTGCGGAAAAACACGATGCTTTTTTTGACCCGAATGACGGTCGTCCGATGGAACGTTTCAAAGGCAGCGAACTTGTGCAGCAAGAGCCCGATGCCTCTTCTTTCCCGAGCGGCGGCTTGCGAAATACTTTTGAGGCGCGCGGCTACACCGCTTGGGACCCGACCTCGCCGGCATTTTTGATAGAAACTTACGGCGGTTTAACGCTCTGTATTCCGTCAGTTTTTGTGTCGTACAGCGGCTATGCACTTGATTACAAAGCTCCTTTGTTGAAATCGGTTGACGCTCTGAACCGCGCAGCAACGGCTGTTTGCCAATATTTTGACAAAGATGTTAATAAAGTTACCGTAACTTTGGGCATTGAGCAAGAATATTTTGCCATTGACCGCTCAATGTTTTTGGCGCGTCCCGACCTCTCGAGCGCGGGGCGTTGTGTTATAGGACATTCGCCGGCAAAAGGGCAGCAGTTGAGCGACCATTATTTTGGTTCGATTCCCGACAGGATTAAAAATTTTATGCGCGATTTTGAAATTGAAGCGCATAAATTAGGCATACCTTTGCGTACAAGGCACAATGAAGTTGCGCCGAGTCAATTTGAATGTGCGCCCGAATTTGAAGAAGTGAATTTGGCGATTGACCACAATTTGCTCCTCATGGACATCATGAGCCGCGTGGCACACAAGCACAACTTGGAAGTAATTTTTCACGAAAAACCCTTTGCCGGCATCAACGGCAGCGGAAAACATAATAATTGGTCTTTGTCGACCGACTCGGGTAAAAATTTGCTCGCGCCGAGCAGTAAGGCAAAAGAAAATTTGCAATTTTTGGTCTTTTTTGTCAATGTTATTAAAGCCGTGAACACGCACGCGGATTTGCTTCGCGCCTCAATCGCCTCAGCCTCAAACGATTACAGGCTCGGCGCACATGAAGCTCCGCCGGCGATTATTTCTGTTTTCTGCGGTCAGCAGCTTTCGAGAGTGCTTGATGAAATTGAGCAAAACGGCGATGTGCCGATTTCAAAAGGCGACAATATGTACATGAAGCTCGGTATTGACAAACTCCCCGCCATACTTTTGGACAATACCGACCGCAATCGCACGTCTCCCTTTGCTTTTACGGGCAATAAATTTGAGTTCCGCGCCGTCGGCTCGTCCGCAAATTGTGCCGCGCCGATGATTGTTTTGAATACGATTGTCGCCGACCAATTGAATCAATTTCGCGACGAAGTTGATGCGCTGACAGAAACCGGAGAGAAAAAAGAGCTTGCGATTATCAATATTTTGCGCCGTTTGATTACGGAGTCAAAACCGGTTCGTTTTGAGGGAAATAATTACAGTGAAGAATGGCAGGAAGAAGCTAAAAAACGCGGTTTGAGCAATATTAAAAATACGGCAGGGGCGTTGGCGGCTTATACTTCGCCCGAAACGGTGGAAGTTTTTGAGCGAAATAAAATTCTGTCAAAAGAAGAATTGACGGCAAGGCAGGAAATTTTGTATGAATTGTACTCTTTAAATGTGCAAATCGAATCGCGCTTACTCGGTGATTTGGCGCAAAATAATGTTTTGCCGATAGCGGTAAAATATCAGAATACACTGTTAAAAAACGTAAAAATGTTACAGGAATTGGCGTTGCTTGAAGAAAATGATGTTCGTTTGGAGACTATCCGAAAAATTTCCGCGCACATCAACACGCTCACGGGACATTTTAAAGAAATGGTCAAAGCGAGAAAAGAAGCTAACAACGCTGAAACGGCAAAAGAAATGGCGATTTTGTACAGCGAAAAAGTGAAACCCTATTTTGAGGTTATCCGAAGAGCGGCGGACAAATTAGAATTATTGGTCGACGACGAGCTTTGGAATTTACCTAAATACAGGGAGTTGCTTTTTATGAAATAATATTTATTTGGTTTTCGTACAGTTTTTGACTACTAACGCTCACATATTTTGATGTGAGTGTTTTTTATTTTAAAGCTGTTTAGTTAAGCGTTGATACTCAATCGGAAAGACGAAATTTGTGAAAAAT
>JBPOJO010000378.1:0-2762 GCA_052033485.1 Bacteroidota bacterium
GTTTGATTTGGAATTTTATCGTTTTAAACGGCAAAGAATATTGCATCAGCAAAAGTTACAATGCCGAAGATGAAGAACTTTTTGAGATTTTCAAAATGCTCAAAGCCTTAAAACATATCATTAAAACGGAATTGATGTGAGAAAATCGGTAAATTCATGCTGAGTTTGGCGTAATTTGTTAAATTTTTCATACCTTTGGAAATAATTTTTTCCCTATTCCGATGAAATATTTACACCCCGCCGTTGTTTGTGTCCTCACAAAAGACTGATAATCAATATTTTAAAATCCCCCACCGTTGTTTGTGTCTTCACAAACGACTGATAATCAATATTTTAAAATTCCCCCGCCGTTGTTTGTGTCTTCACAAACGACTGATAAAAAAATTACTCAAAAGCGTTTTTTGATTATCGAATTAACGGAAAAGTTACAACACTTTTCCGATTTTTCGGAGTCGTCTTTCATGTGTTTCTAACAATTTCCAATATACCACCGGAATATGCAAAACCGGCTCGGCAGGAATGGTATAAATGACCGCATCTTCAATAATTTTTACCTCAAATTCGCTCATGTGTTCAAAAAGAACAATATTAGTGCCGAAAAAGTTAAAAGGGTTTAAAGTTTCGACCAATAGGTTTCTCGCACGCAACTGTGCCTTACCTTCCGCAATCAAAAATAGGCGCGTTTCGCCGTCAAGTGTATAGTTAGTGCCTTTCGGAACAACCAATTTTTCCATATTTTTGGCAATATTCGTCAAAATCGGAAAAGAAACCACCTCGCCGAAAAGCCATGTTTCCTCCAAAAACAAAATGCGCTCTTCCATCATTTTTAATTCGCTGTACAAATAATTTCGGGCTACGAAATCATTGTAAGACGCACTCGGAAGCTGCAAAACGCTGACATTACTCGCCGCCCAATACGTTTCAGTAGCAGGAGAACCCAAAAAACCGGAGTAAAATCCAATCAATGAACCGGCAGAAAAAACATGCTGCGGTCCGTTTTGTACGCCGTTAAAAATGACAGACCCCGTCAATAACAAATAAACGTAGTCGCAAACTTCCCCTTTTTTGAGCAACATCGAACCCGCATTTAACTTCAAAATCGGGTGATTCAACAAATAATTTAACTCATGTTCGGGTGCGGAAGGAAAATAAAATTTGAGATGGCGATAAGAATATTCCAATAAATAATTGTAGTTGTGATTCGCCGCAATCAAAACATCAACCATGCCGAAAGCCGCCGACGAACCGACCTCCCGCTCACGCATAGAGAGGGGCTTATGGGTATGCGCAAGCACAATTTTTTCCGAACCGTCAGCCCTGAAATCGTCCGCTTTTCCGTGAATCATGCCGCCGCCGACATCAATTTTCTTTAAATGTGCGTGTGTGAGATATGTATTTTTAACTTTTTCATAAACAAAAGGCGGCACATCATTTTCGCCCGTTCCGACCATTTTTTCCAATACATCAAACGCCACAACGTCCGCGAAATGGGCATAAACCTTGTATTGGCTGTTCCAAAGCGTTCGGAAAAAAAACATATTTGTTTCGACAGGGTGAGGCGTATAAACCGGCATCACTTCCAAACCGCCGATATTGCTCCATTTATCAAATGAGAGTTCATTTATTTCAAAAAATTCGCTAAAATTAACTTCTTTAATACTCATTAAAGCGCACAGCTTTTTTGAAACGGCTGCGCGAACGGCAGGCGTAGCAAAGTATTTAAAACGGCGGTCAGTGCGAATGAGCGTAGTTAAGCCTGCAAAATGGTCGTCATGTGCGTGCGTATGAAAAATGCCCTCTATTTCGTTCACACTGATACCCAAATAGTTAAGCGTTGTTAAAATATTCGGACCGGCATCAATCAAATACACTTTTCCCTGAAAAAGCAAAACACTCGCCATACAAGGGCGATTAATGTCCCAACCGTCTCCTTCGCCCGAGTGAACTACGGCAAAATATTCGCGCTGAATATGGTGATAACCAAGCTGATACGGAGCTTCATAAGTTTCTTCCGGCGCAAGATTTAAGTCAATATTGAGATGCTCGTCGAGATAACTGACCGAAAATTTATTAAAACCGATGCGTTGCACAAAAACATTATTGCGCAATTCGACCGGTTCGGCGTGCAAAATTCGGCTGTCAAGTAATTTTTCGGGCGTAGTAATTTTTCCGAAAGCAAATTTTAACTTAACTTTCATCATCCATTTCGCCTCTTCTTTACTCAACCCCGCCTCAACCATTTCTTCCTCGTTAATCAAGCCGTAATTTCCGCGATAAATGTACTCCATTTGCGACGTAACCTGCTCCTCCGAGCCGACAAGCATTGGTTTTATGCCGGTATTGTTCGGGTGATTCGGGACAATCATACCCTGCAAATACAACATTTGCAAAACGGGAAATTCGGTCAGATTTGCAAAACTGCCGTGCTGCATTAAAACGTCTGAGAGTAAGATGACGTTCGGTCCGCTTTCATATTTTACGCCGTTTTGCTCCGTTTCTTCTATTAATCCCCTCTTTTTGAGGTGTTTAACAGCGTCAGCGGGACAACCGCACAAAATACGAATACCTGCGTCCTCGATATCTACCCAAAAAACGCCGTTTGTTACTTTTAATTTCTTGATTTTCAGCATAAGCAAACAGTTTCACGCAATTTGCGAATAATAATTTAATTCAAAAAAAATTTGAAAACTTTTTTTTAAAAATTTTACGAATAAATGCAAACATACTGCCAAACAAATGAATTTATCGTTAAAAAAAGTCGC
>JBPOJO010000050.1:0-2692 GCA_052033485.1 Bacteroidota bacterium
TTATTTTTAAGATGGCAAGTGTCGTATGACACCTTAAGCTCAATCGCTCCGATAAAGATTGAACAACTTTTTCTCTTCGAATCTGAGTGATAATCCGTGCAAAAATCTAAATTTACAATTGTATCCTGAAAGATTTTGAGAAACGGTAGTGTAAGTTTTTCTGATAATTTCGTAATAGTATCCTCTTCACCCATAGAAATTAATATTCTCTTGCCTTTGTCGAAAGCACAAACATAATCATTTTGTATCTTAAAATATGCAATATCTTTCAATAAGGCAACTTTTCCTGAATGTTCAATGTACATATCTTTCGTGAAATCATGTAGCATTGTATAAGTTGCGGTAAAATCATTGGCTTTAGGAAGCAAACTGATACGATTCGCCATTTGATTAAAAACTTTAATGGCATCAGTCATCACAATTTCATTAAAATATGCAGAAAGAATAAAAAAACGCGCTTGCGGGTGCAATTCTCCTAAGTACAGAATATATTCAAAATTGTCATGACGACTGTCTCTACCCGACAAGCGAATATCACAAGTAAAAATATCAGGTGCAAGTTGAATGATTTCTTTTTCTCTTTTTTTAAGCTCTTCAACACTTCGCGCAGTCCCTACGACCGTAATGTATTTTGAGTATTCACTAATATTTTCGCTGATATATTTAGCGACAATTTCTTCGTCGTCAATTACAAAAATTTTTAACAACGAGTTATAGAGGCAATTATTCTGTGGCATTTTGAGAAGAATTTGTTGTTATTTTGGGCAAGTTGATTTCAACTTTAGTGCTCCAAAAATAATCACTTTCTTCTGAAATGTCAACTATTTTGATAGAAAAAAAATTATTTTTTGCCTTTTTATGGTGAAATTTATTTAACAGAGCAAAAAGATTTCGTATCTGTTTTGTGCCTGTTCCTTCTTTTCTGTTTTGCGCCAAAGTGCTGCCATTATTCTTTATGCAAACAAACAATGATTGTCCGCAGACTTCAATGCTTATCTCAATTTTGGGAATAAAGTCTTCATCAGATATGAAAACCTCAAAAGCGTGTTTTACGGCGTTATTTACAGGCTCTTGTAAAACAAATGCAGGTAAAATAAATTCGTTTTGTTCTTGCTTTGTCATTTTTGTTTTGAAAGCAACCTCATAGTGGATTTTAAAACCAAAACGAGCATTTTCAGCATCAATGTAAGTTTTGACAAGTTCTAACTCCTCTTTCAAAGAGTGAAATTCTCTTTCTTTTTGATTGACAAAGCGTTGCAATTCCATCACTCGGTTAAGATACACTTTTGCAAGCTCATAATCATAAGCAACCAAGTAATTGACTCTGATAATCAGATTAGCTAAAAAATGCGGATTAAGTGCTCCCGTGATAATTTCTCTAATTTTTTCGCGAATTACTTGAACTTCCTTTTCGCGTCTTTTTTCAATTTTTGCACGAATGTAGAGCGTCATTAAAATCAGCATAAGCAATGAAAAAAACGCAGCGAAAAAAACACTCCCAAACACCCTCAATTTCGTCCAAATACCTGCGTCATTGATAAGGATAATTTGTTTTTCGCCGCGAATCTTTTCAAGTGCAGATAGTGGGCGTAGCACTCATCAAACAGCTCATCGTTATTCAACGACTCCCATTCATTGTAGGGAACAGACACCTTGGTCGACAATTGGTAGAATAATTGCATGAAATCCGTGAAGCGTTGCTTCTGGCGCAAAAAATGTGAATAGAGAGCGCTCTGTGGATGAATTTCAACGTAAGAAGGGCCGGAGAGGATCAAGAACGATAGAACTAATAGCGAAGACCACAAAAACTTTTTGGTGTGCATAAACCCTACCTTCATCAAGTTTAAGAGGGCTCAATAAATTTGACGATCAGCATGGTCAATGGGTGCGCACAAATTGAAATGCGATGATTCAACCTCTTGAATTTTGATGCCCGCTTTTTCTTTGGGGAAAGTCGCTGTTGCAGCTGTGCCAAACGCTCTTCGATATTGGTCCTGAAAGCATGTCGGTTTTAATCTTCCTCCCCATCTGGTTCTTTTGACAAAATACCGGCGAAATATCAAGTGGTGCTAGGCCTGGGCAATATTGGCCGCCAAGCCCTCACCCGATCAGGCACTTTAGGTACTAGGTCTGCCCTAAAAAAACGTAAAAAAAATGTCTTTTTAATCTTTAAAAATATAACTTTTAAAGGGTTTTTTGTTTTTTTTGAGGGTGGGCATGAGTTGGTTTAAGTTAGGTTCTTGGATGTTATTTTTGTCCTTGTTGCTGGCTAATAATTTGTTGGCGGCAAACTTCTTTCCTCTCACCGTGGCCAATTTGATCAATGCCATGGTAACGGCCAATTCGAATGGTGAGAGCGACGTGATTGATCTTGGCGGCCTTCAGTTTGATTTATCCGTTGTTAACAACGGCACCGAAGGCCAAAACGGCCTGCCATCGGTCAGTGAGGCCGGTTTTAGCCTCACCATCATGAATGGGACCATCAACCGAATTGGGGCCAATACTTTTAGGTTCTTCCACGTTACCTCCGCGGGTAATCTCATCCTGCAGGATTTGACGATCTCCAATGGGATCGCGCTCGATGCCGGCCCTGGCATTGGACAGGGTGGCGCCATTTTTAGCCGCGGCGCGCTATCTATCGATAGCGTTATTTTCCAAAATAATTTCGCCCATGGCATCAACCTTGTCCCTA
>JBPOJO010000811.1:0-14709 GCA_052033485.1 Bacteroidota bacterium
CAGCATTTTCATGCTCGGCGTATGCGTATCATCGTATTGACCGCTCTTTACCGACCAAATAAATGCGCCGAGGAACGCTATTGCGACAAGAATACTCACTGAAATAAGAATAATAATCGCACTCATGTCGCAAATGTAAAAAAACGGAAGTGTAAAAAACATGACAAAAATCATATTTAACACTGATTTATGTCATTGTTTTTGTAAAAAAAATTTTTAAGAGAAATTCTTGTTTTTAAATTTTTCTCCTATATTTCTGCTGCTCAGATTCAAAATTCGTAGAAGAACTGACCGTTCTCAAAGTACTGACAGCTCTTCTGCGAATTATCTGCCGAAAAAAAATCGGCGACAAGATGACATGAAAAGCAACTCAATGTATGTAAAAAAAGTTAAAAAATCGCGGCAATTATTGCGAAACTAATTTTACTTCATTGCTCATGCCCTCGGGAATAAACGATAATCTTGCGCCTGTCAGTTCCGTAATGCGGTATTTTTGAACGCCTGCGGAGGTGTTGATGATTAAATTTCTGCCTTCAAGCGACCATGTGCCTTCTCCGAGATTGTCAATTTTGACTTTATTGACTTTCTTTTTTGTCGAAAAAGTATAGACCAAATTTTTCATTTTTTCCAAAGTTGCGACGGCATCGCTGTCTTCGCCTGCAAGGGCGATTTGTTCGTCAATCGCAACAGGGTCGACTTTCCAAGGGTGCGCAGTGAGCAATTTTGGATTTTGTGCGTAAGAAGTGAAGGCAAATGCGAAAAAAAACGCAAAAATGACGATGATTTTTTTCATAAGTTTTCTTTTTTACAAATGTAAATATTTCTCTTCAAAAAACTGCCGAGATTTAAGCTAAAAATCCAAATTGTTTTGCGCCGTCACTTATATCTTCACAAGCGAAAAAAAATTTGATGCTGTCATTTCACCTAAAGTCGAGCGTGTCCGAAAAGTTATTTTAAATTTGATAAACCCAATATAATTTTTTTGTTTGCATTTTGAGCTGAATTATGCTCATTTTTTTGTCAAAATTTGCTGCGTAATCATCATAAAATCTCTTTTGAAAATGCTTAAAATGGAAATAACAGAATTTTATTTGGATTGACTTTTCCCCAATGTGAGTTTTCGGACAGTTAGCTGTGAAGCGACAGACAAGCGCGAAAATAAAAAAAGCCCCAAATCTACCGAAAAATGAATATTTAGCGGCAAATTCAGGGCAAGAGGTTTTTTTTTGCCTACTTAAATTTTTCTAAATGTTCGGCGTAAGCCTTTCCGCCGCCTTTTTGATAACCGGTTTTCCCGAGTAATTTTTCGGTTTTATCCAAAATAATGATAGTCGGATAGCCTTGAACTTGATATTTTTCTTGCAATTTGTAGTTTTGCTGTACTTCCGTTTCGGGTAATTTTTTGGCACGCGGAAAATCCAATTTCACACACACCAAGTTTTTGTCTGCATATTCAACAAATTCCTTTTGTGAAAAAACTTCTTTATCCAATTTAATACACCAACCGCACCAATCCGAACCCGTAAAATTTAAAAGCAAGCGTTTGTTTTCCTTTTGAGCTTTTTTGACTGCCTCTTGATAGTTTGAGTGCCACGTTAATTGCTCTTGCGGCGCGTTGATGAAGCCGAGAGAAAGCAGGCTGATAAGCAAAGCGGAAAATAGAACCGTTTTCATGTTTAATTCGATTTAGAGTGTAAAAACGCGCAAAGTTATCAAAAATTGAAAAAACTTTTTTTGACACAACAAAAATAGTGCATTTTTAGTGCAAATTTCAAAATATAAGCGCATTAAAAAAACTAAAAATGTAAATTTGCGCCCGAACGAACTTATTTTGAAATATTTTGCCTGACAAAACGTTATTTCGATAAAAGATTTTTTTTCGAAATTATGCAATGTTAAGACAACTTTTTACGTCTTATGTTTGTCTTAAAAAAAATTACAAAAATGAAAACACACATTTTGATATATTGTTTTGCACTTGTCCTTACAATGTTTTTTACGTCCTGCGAAAAAAGTGTTTTTTTGGAAAAAGAAAGCACCGAACGCCCCGTTATTTCCGTTGCGCAAGGCAACAGACAAGTGAACAATGAGGTTTATGTCCATTCTTTTGCCGAAGTGCGCATCGGAAAAAAAGCCCTTGCCTCTTTTTCGATAGCTAATCGCGGTACAAAAAACTTGGAAATCGGCAATGTTAATTCCGACAGCAAATATTTTACCGTCAGTAAGCCCGCCAAACAAATCCTTGCGCCGGGCGAATACGTAAATTTTACGGTTACATTCGCGCCCGAAAAATGGGGCGAGGAGATTGCAAAAGTTTCATTTTTTTCCAATGACCCGAAAAACAATACTTTTTCTTTCTTGCTCATGGGGTCAGGCGCGCTTTCAGCCTCTTTCAGAACTGACAGTTTTAAAGTTGATTATCCCGAAGGGGTCAATACCGTACCTTTTAATGATGCCGACGGCAACGGAACTCGCTTTATCACAAGCGTTTCAATTGATGACCCAAACAATGTTCTGACCAAAGACGTAAAAGTGATTGTCAATTTGACCTTTGAAGACGGCACAAAAGGGCAAATTACAAAAAATATGTATGAAACAGGTCCCGGCGTGTTAAAATTTGAAAACGGCGAACTTTCATTCGGTTTCAGTGTGCGTTTCGGTTCAAAAAATACTTTTGTCGACGTTGAAGCCTATATGCTTTTCCCGAGCGGAGAACGTTCAAACGCGCTTAAATACCGCATTGTCAGACCCTTAGGGGCAAATTAAAGGTGCTAAATGACAGGAAATTCGCCGATAAATTGCTCAAAAGTTTCAGTTTGTTCGGCGAAATCCACTTTTATCGGCAATGAAAAAAGCGCGAAATCCGCAAATTCGGGGAGAAAATTGCCCGAAATTAAGCGTGTCAAGTCCTTTTCGGTTGTCAAAAAACTCGCCTCCTCCTGCGCACAGCGAAGTATTTGCTGAATATCTTGCGCTTTGTAAAAATAATGGTCAGGAAATTTTAAATGTTTGATGACGGTCAATCCTTTTTTTTCCAAATACTCCCGTATGGGCGCGGGGTTCGCAATGCCCGTAAAGAGGATTATTTTGGGTGAAATTGTTTTACTTTTGTTGTTAAGCGGCTTAAAGTCAGCGTATTGTAAATATGAAAAAAAGACAGGCAGCGACGAGTTGTAAGCCCTGATTTTGCGAGTAAAATTTTCTTTCTCCTTCGAAGTGATATTTTCGGGGCATTTACTCACAATCACCGCATCGGCGCGGCGCAAGGCTCGTGGACTTTCGCGCAAAAATCCGGCAGGGACAACGTCGTCATTAAAGAACGGCTTGGAATATTCTGTTAAAATTAAATATTTTTTTGCCCATATTCTTCGATGTTGAAAAGCATCATCTAAGAGCAAAACAGCCGTTTCCGGATACAAATCGGCTATTTTTTTTGTTGCCGAAACGCGGTCTTCTCCTACAAAAACGCGACATTTTTCACCGAATTTAAGCAAATATTGAAAGGGCTCATCGCCCGTATCAAAAGCCGAATGTTTGCCGTTTTTTGCTTCTAAAAAACCTTTTGTGTGCCTACCGTAACCGCGACTGAGGATTGCCGTAGGGTATTTTTGAGCAAAATATTCCGCTAAAAATTCCGTCATCGGCGTTTTTCCCGTGCCGCCTACACTTAAATTGCCGACACAAATGAGGTAGGGTTTTTCGAAAGAATATTTTGTTAAAATATTTTTATCGTATAAAAAATTTCTAAAAAAAATGACAATTTGCCACAAAAGAGAAAACGGATAGAACAGTATTTTCAAAATGAACATTGCCTCAAAAAGTTTATTCAGGCGACAAAGTTAAAATATTTTTTTCGGAAAAAATTTTTTTTCGGAACTCGGTTTTTTTCGGGAGTTTTTTTTGTCAAAAAAAAATTTGCGTACAGCCTGTTTTAACTAAAAAAAAAGCTTTTTAGCCGAATTTTTATTTTTAAAAGCCAAAATAGTACGAAATTTGCCGATAAGTTTGCGTGTTTTGAAATGTAAGAAAACAGGCTTAATTTTTTTAAAATATTTATCTTTGCATTTCATAATGACGTTTGGAGAAAAATATTGTTATTTTTTGTGTGTAAGGAATTTTTAATTGTCGTACTTTTCTGTGTTGCAAAATCTTTTAAGGTCTTGTTATATAAACGAATAATCGGTTCAACCATGAGGCAAATTTTACAAATTTATTTGTTATCGCTTTTAACACTTTGCTTTTCGACCAACAGCACAAAAGCGCAAGAACTTTTTAAGGACATTTCGGACGGGCGATATACGCTCGGAGACGGCAAAAACAGTTTTTTTTACGGTTTTCCGTACAATTATTCCACCTCACATTTCATCGTCAATTGCGGGGGGCGAGTTGCAAGCAATTCACCTAATTTGCACAAAATCAAATACTTAACGGGAGAAATTTCTGAAAAAAAAGGAAAAGGTTCGCTCGGAAGTGAAGTACGATTTGATTTTGCGGGCTTTGATATTGTGCAGCGAATCGAGCCTTGCGATAAAGATTTGAAGCTCGTTTCAAACGATGTTTTTGCCAAGTTTTACAAGATTTCCTACTGCCTCACGAATCGGGGCGACCTGCCGCAGGAAGCAAGTTTGACCCTGTTGCTCGACGTAAATGTGCACGGAAACGACCGCGCGGCAGCGGCTTTGAACACGGGAAAAGCGGTAAAAATCAATGAGCAATTTACGCAGGAAAATATGCCGGAGGAAGTAATTTTTCTCAAATCGGGATTATCTTCAGCCGAACAATTTTCTGTTTTACTCAATAAAAGTGCCTCGCGCCCGCCGCAAAACCTCTGTATCGGGCATTGGCCCTATTTGATGAATGTTTTCGACTTTACTGCGGTTGACAATACGAACAATTCTTACGACACTTCAATGATGTTGCAATGGAAATCGAGTGCTTTGGAGCCGCGCGACAGTGTTAATTTTGTCTTATTTGTCGGCTCAAAATACGCAAAAGAATTGAGTATGCAGGTGCATAAAACCGAAAAACAGGAGCAGGTAACGATTTATTTTGATAAAGGAAAAAGCGAATTGAGCGAAAATGCGGCTTATATTTTACAAAATTTCATCACCGGAAAACGTCCGAAAGCTGTTTTGGTAGAAGGCTTTGCGGACGCGACGGGTAGTGAGGAGAAAAATTTAATTTTGAGTGAGCAAAGAATTGAAAATGTTTCACATAAATTGCAAATGTACGGAGTGGCTTTTGAAAAAATTTTGAAAAAATCTTACGGCGAATTTTTTGCGCATCAATATTCTTCCGAAGGCGAAAAAGATGAGCGAAAAGTTATCGTAACCTTTTGGAAATAAGAGGTTTATTCACAAAAAGTAACGTCGGCATCTTGCCGGCACAAAAGTAACGTCGGCATCTTGCCGGCAAAAAAATTAAACTAAAAAAAAATGCTGAAAGCCGTCGAAATACCGTTTTATTTTTCTCTTGCTTTGTTGTTTGTTTTTGTTTTTGCCGAGTTAACTGCTGTTGATTTGACACCGCTCGGGGTCAAACCACGCGAAGCGGCGGGGCTTATAGGGATTTTTACGGCGTATTTTGTTCATGCAGGGTATGAGCACGTGCTTTCGAATGTGGTTTCACTGCTTTTTCTCGGGACGACATTGTTTTGGTTTTATCCCCGAACGGCATCACGTGTGATGTTTTATGCCTTTCTTTTGACCGGTTTTTTAATTTGGCTTTTTGCGCGTGAGCATACTACACATGTAGGTGCGAGCGGGTTGGTGTATGCGGCGGGCGGTTATCTGCTTTTCGGAGGTATTTTTCGACGGCAATATTCGGCGGTTATCATTTCTATGGCAATATTTTTGATGACCGGCAGCATGCTTGCGGGGCTTTTTCCGCAGGATAACAATGTTTCTTGGGAAGGACACTTGGCGGGATTTTTTGTCGGAACTTTTTTAGCGTTTTTTTATCGCAGAGAAACCGAATTCGAAGAGCAAACACCAAAAAAACCTGATTTGACCTATTTATCCTATCAGCGAGGATACCGTAATTGGGAGGGGAAAAACTACAAGTATACTTTTGTGCCGAGAAAGAAAAAAGAATAAAAAACGAATTTTTTTGAATATGAAAATAAAGGCAAACCTTGTAAAACTATTTTTAATAATGATAACTGTTTTATTTTCAAATCTTTGTAATCCGAAAACAGAACAAGAATCATGCATAAATATTGAATTTGACTTGAAATCTATTAAGACAGATACGGTAGAAGCGGAATGTCAGACCGTATTTGAGTTATGTTCTTTTTCAGAAGAAAGCAACAGCAAAAAAATTTTTACAATACTAAAAAAATTAAAATTTGCAAAAATTGATACTTTTTTTGTTTATGAGCATAACATTTACATAAAAACTTTTAAAGCTCAATGTAAAAACAATAAGCTCGTTTATATTCAAAAAGAGAACAATTTTATGATAGTCGGAGCAGACATAAATGAAAATATTGAATGCTTAATCACTGACAGTCAAGTATTTGAAAAGAATGCTCTTGAAAAGACACTTCGTAAAAATATTTATAAGAATTGCGTTGTGAAAATAACAGACATTTCGGGACTTCAATACATAGAGTTGACTTTTATAGATTCAAAATTAAGCCGTTTCATTTATTCAAACGGGTAAAAAAATTAATGCTCATTTACCCTAAAAAATTCTTTGTTACTTAAATTTTCAGATTCTCCAATCATCATGAGAATCATTACGGCAGAAGAATAATGGCTTTTCAAAATTAAATTTCCTTCATGGTCGTTACCAAAAATTAACTTACCTTCTTCAAGTCGAAAAAAGATAAAAGGAATAGGGATTAGCCTTATTTTTTTGCTAACTGAAAAATATTTCCCCTTAATTTTTCCGTTCAGCAAGCGATATGCGATTGGCATACCGTCTATATATGCAGTCAGTTTTAACTTATTTTTAAACAAATGTATGTGAACACGGTATTCCTGAGCCGAATAATTTATTTGCCCCGAATCTAAAAATGAAGAATTATTTTCAATCTCATTCCACAAATACGAAAAATCTTCTTTTGTCATATTGTAAAAGCCGTTGATTGAATGCGGAGACTTTTCGCTCATGGGTTTTTCATTATAACATTCTAATTTTTGATGTGAGTTATGGGGAATACAAGAGCCAAAAAAGAAAATAAACGGCAAAAAGAAAATCTTTTTCCGGCTGATGTTGCAAGCTAATTTTTCTTTAAAATTCGACAGAATTATTGAAAGTCGGTTATCCTTAAAAAAATTTTGAAAAATATTCATGACGCATTAATTTTCAAATTTATTTCTAAAACGCTTTATTTCCTCATTCCGCTTTAATTTTTGGCAGTGTTGTTCGGCACTTTACAAGTTTGCGTTTTATTTTGCCCTCAAAAGTACAAAAAAACACTCATTTTTTCAAACCTAAGCCTACGCCGCCCTTGTTTTTCTTAAAAAAAAGCACCTAAAATATTATCTATCAGCCATTTGTGAAAATAAAAACAAGGGCAGTGCTTGTGGGCTATGACGGTCAAAACAAAACTTTTAAGTTTTTTCAACATCTGACAAAACATCTGATAATAATGTACTAAATTGCAGCCGAAAATCATACAAAATACGCTTGATTTTCGCAGACGACTTTTCTATTCACTTGTTTTATAGGCATTAATACGTTTTTTATGCAACCGAAATATAAACGAATTTTGCTCAAATTGAGCGGAGAATCTTTGATGGGCGAACAAGAATACGGCATAGACCAACATCAACTTGTTCAGTATGCAAAAGATATTAAAGAAATCGTTGATTTGGGCATTCAAACAGCGATTGTTATCGGGGGAGGAAATATTTTTAGGGGCATTCAGGCTGAAAAAGCCGGTATTGACCGCGTTCAGGGCGATTATATGGGCATGTTAGCAACCGTCATCAACGCGATGGCACTGCAAAGCACGCTCGAAAAAATGGGCGTATATACCCGATTGCTCTCCGGCATCAAAATGGAACAAGTTTGTGAGCCGTATATCAAGCGCAGAGCCGTCAGGCACTTGGAAAAAGGGCGTGTCGTGATTTTCGGCGCAGGCTTAGGAAGTCCTTATTTTACAACCGATTCGGCGGCAAGTTTGCGCGCAATTGAGATTTCCGCAGATGTCGTTTTAAAAGGCACAAGAGTCGACGGCGTATATACCGCTGACCCCGAAAAAGACCCTTCCGCTACGCGCTTTGATTCGCTTTCGTTTTCGGAAGTGATTCAAAAAAACTTAAACGTCATGGACATGACCGCTTTTACGCTTTGCCACGAAAATAATTTGCCTATCATTGTTTTTGATATGAACAAAGTCGGTAATTTGCTCAAAGTGCTTTGCGGCGATGAAGTCGGTACTCTAATTGCTTGATTTTAAAACTAATACAAATCGCAGGCAAAACGGCTTGCGGTTTGTAAATCTTAATTTGTTCAGCTTAATCCTACTGCATGTCTCTTTCTGTTAAAAATTTAACAAAAGTCTACGGCAAACAAATTGCCGTAGACGACATTTCTTTTGATGTTAAGGAGGGTGAAATTCTCGGTTTTCTCGGTCCGAACGGCGCGGGAAAATCAACAAGCATGAAAATTGCGACCGGATATCTCGCCGCGACCGCCGGAAGCGTCGAAGTCGGCGGCATTGATGTCGAAAAAAATCCCCTTGCCGCCAAAAAGTTAATCGGCTACTTGCCCGAACATAACGCTCTTTACCTCGATATGTACGTGCATGAGTACCTCCGCTTTGCCGCGCGCGTTTGCGGCGTGAAAAATGTCGAAGACAGGAGCAAAGAAATGGCTGAGCGCGTAGGGCTGAGCCGCGAACAAAATAAAAAAATTGGTGCGCTTTCAAAAGGTTATCGGCAGCGAGTCGGCTTGGCAAAAGCCATGATTCATCACCCCAAAGTGCTGATTCTCGACGAACCGACTACCGGCTTAGACCCTAATCAAATCCTTGAAATTCGGCAACTTATCAAAGATTTCGGTAAAGATAAAACGGTCATTTTTTCGACGCACATCTTGCAGGAAGTGCAGGCTTTGTGCGACCGCGTTGTTGTCATCAATCTCGGAAAAATTGTCGCCGACAGCGACATCGGTTTGCTCAAAAATTCGACTGCACAATTTGACATTATTCTCGGATTTGAGGGGGAAAAATGCGATAAAAATATTTTTTGCGAACACGCAAAAGTTCTTTCGGCTGAATATTTTGAAGAAAATAAATTGCGGATAAACTCAAACGAAGATATTCGGGGTGAATTGTTCAAAATTTGCGCAGCTCGTTCGATTATTTTAAATGAATTGCGCCTCGAAGAGCGTTCTTTGGAAAAAATATTTCAAGAATTAACACGAAAAAAACTAAACGACTGATTTTATGGTGCAGATTTTTTGGAAAGAGATTGCGGCTTTTTTTAGTTCGCTTGTCGCCTACGTCGTGATGTGCGTTTTTTTTCTCGGCACAGGTTTGATTGTTTGGGTATTTCCCGAAACATCAATTTTAGAGGGCGGTTTTGCCGATTTATACCCTTTTTTCAGCCTTTCACCCTATATTTTTCTTTTTTTAATTCCGGCAGTAACGATGCGAAGTTTCGCGGAAGAGAAAAAATCCGGCACGTTTGAAATGTTGCTGACCTTTCCGCTGAACGAATGGTCGGTTATTTTGGGCAAATTTTTTGCCGCATGGTTTCTTGTTTTTTTCACACTTTTGCCCACTTTTATATATTACTACACCGTTTCGGATTTGTCCATGCCTGCGGGCAACGTGGATTCGGCGGCGGTTTTCGGGTCTTACATCGGACTTTGGTTGTTGGGCGGCGTTTTTTGTGCATTCGGAATTTTTTCCTCCTCATTAACCGACAATCAAATTATTGCTTTCATCTACGGCGTTTTTTTGTGTTTTTTATTCTACACCGGCTTTTCTTCTTTGGCGCAACTTGACATTTCTTGGCTGTCCTTTTTATTTATGCAAATATCTTTGAATGAACATTTTACGGCACTTGCAAAGGGTTTAATTGATTCACGCGACATATTTTATTTTTTTTCATTGATATTTTTTGTGCTTTATTTAACAAAAATTGTTTTAACTTCGCGCCTGTGGTAAAATAATTCACACCCAATTTTTTTTGAACAATGGAAAAAAAATTCCTTTTATCGGTTCTTTTATTTTGTTTTTGCTTCACAATCAAAGCGCAAGAACTTCCCGTTCCGAGCCCGCGTGCAAGTTTTACGCAAGAAATCGGCTTGACCACATTCTCGCTTTCCTACGGTGTGCCCGCCGTCCAAGGCCGGGTAATTTGGGGCGAATTGCTCAAATATGACCAAATTTGGCGCACGGGCGCGAATGCTCCGACGACTTTTGAAGCTGAGGACGATTTTGAAATTTACACTTCTGCCGACGGAAAAGACCGCAAAAAAATGCCGAAAGGAAAATATGCCGTCTACTCAAAGCCCTCAAAAGGTGCGCTGACGTTCATTTTTAACACCAACAACGGCGATTACTCACTCCCGAATTACGATGCAAATTATGACAAACACAGTTTTACGGTTTCTCTCCGCGACATCTCGGAAAAATACGAAAGAATGAGTTTTCGCATCGTTCCGACGGCGCGGTACGGAGAGGCAGAGGTCATTTTTAATTGGGGAAGCAGCACTTGCAGTTTTTTCATTTATTCGGATTACATGCCGCAAGCCAAAAATAACATCATTAAAGCGGTCAATGAAGCAGGTGAAGCGTGGTTTACGTTGATTCAATGTGCCAAATTTAATTTGGATAACAATTTAGATTTAAACGTCGCGGCTGAATGGGCTGACCGCTCCGTCAAAATGGAAAGCAACCATTTTTACAATCGTTGGATTTTGGCGCAAATTTTATACAAACAAGGCAAAAAAACAGAGGCTAAAAGGGTTTTAGCTGACGCAATCAAAACAGGAGAAGCCAACAAAGAGGAAAAAGAAACCTTTGCTCGTTTCAAACCCGAACTTGATAAAGCCTTGCGTGAGTGGTAATTTCGCTTTTTTACCCATCAGAACTAACATTTTGCATAGAAATGTTAGTTCTTTTTTTTCAGTAAGTATTTAGCCGGTTTGCCCAAGAATGTAGCGCGAGCTTTAGCTTGCGACCTTATATTCGCTTGTTAAGGATACTTTCTTCCTTAAATCCGCAAGTTGAAGCTCGCGGGACACTCCGGCTAAACAATCACCCTGTTATTTACATAAAATATTATTTTACAAGCAGTTGTATAAGCGAGCGCAAAAAAGGCAAGGGCGGCACAGAGTTCATGATGCGCAATTCTTCCCAAAAATTCGTTTCGTTTATCAAAAAGCGCAGCAAACTTGTCGTGTCATTGCGTTCAAAAAGTTGCATAAATAATGCGGATTGCGGCAATAAATTTCGGACAAAAATATTCAGAAGCATGCTGTCGTAGAGCCAAAAACGGCGCGCAAAAATTGTATTTTCGGGAGGAAATTGCCCTTTTTTGAGATATTGAATAATTTTTTGACTGTCTTTTTGAATAAAATAAAAGGCATAACCCGTCGAAGGTTTGCCCATGCCGCCTGCCGTTCCGATGCGATAAATGTGTTTTCCTGTCCGTCTTTTAAAATTAAAATTTGTCATCGGAATTATTCCCGTTTCGGTCTCTTGAATGAAAAAATTTTTTATGCCCAAAGTGTGCATCAAATATTGTTTCAGTTCATTTTCATAAGCCTCATTTTCCAAAAGCTCCTCTCCGAAAATCGTAAATTCGACCAAAGCCTCTGTTTGCGAAGTCGGCAGAAGATAAAAAAAGCGCAAATCTCGCCCCTGCTTACATCTGAAATCAAAAAGCGTCATTTTTTCGGCATCAAAAACCGCCTCTGCCGTTTTGATAAACCACCCTTTAAAATGTTGATGGATATACAAATAATCCTTGCTTTTTACAGAAAGACCGCTCGCGGGACGGCTGTCAAAAATAAAATCGGCATATAAATTTTCACCGCTGAGCAACTCAACACAATTAGCTTGAAGGCTGCGAACTTCGGTTTGTTGAAAGGTAAAATTGTTTTTTTCGGACAGCATTTTTTTGGCAAAAGCGTAAAAATCCTCGCCGCGAATCATCATGTAGGAAAGTTCCCGGAGGTGCAGCGATAAGTGCTTATTTTCGTCGCAAACGAGCATTTTTTTCCATTTTCCCGAAATAATTTCATCGTAACCGAAGGAGGAGTCTGCCCAAAAACACCAAGTTCTGTCATTTGATTTTTTGTCAGATTTGTCCAACAGTAGAATTTTTTTGTCGGCAAAAAAGGCATCATCAGCCATTTGCAAGGCAAGCGAAAAACCCGCACAACCTGCGCCGAGAATGATGATGTCAAAAAAAATTTCTTTCATTTTGTTTCTTTTGGGCGGCAAAATTGCAACTGTATTGCAGTATTTTCTTCAGCCTGTGAATTAAACTAAACACTCTGCGGACGGAATATTGTACAAAGTATTATTCATCTTTACGAAAAATCAAGAATCCTTTGTTTTTTTTCCGAACATTCTTGCCGTCATTTTTTTCTCAAAAGCCCAAAAGAAATGAAATTGCCCGAAAATCCACCCGTAAAACAGCAATATAATTTGATAAACAGGGAGAATAAAAACCCAATAGAGTGCTTTTTGCCAAGCATTTAGGTTTTCAAGCCCTAAAAGTGCGAGGACGGGTTTTTTCAAAAACAGGACGGTGAAACCGGTGCAGGCAAAAGTGAGTAAAACCCAAAAAACTTGCATTTTTGAGGACAATTTCCAACGATTTTGTAATTTTTCAATCCACGACATATTCGCAATATTTGTACGGCAAAAATAAAAAAAATTTGATATTTTCTCAAATGATTTTATCGACTGAAAAAAATTATTTTCCCGCATAATCGGAAACCGATTTGCCTGCAATTTTTGCTTTTACCCACTTCAAATAGGTTTGATTGCTGTATTTCAGCAATTTTTCGGGCATTTCTTGTTCAATTTGATTCAAAAATTTTTGCAAAGGTTTGGTTATTTGTGAATGACTTGTCGGCACTTTTTCGGCGATGAAAAAAAGCTTTTTTAACAATGCGCGCTCAAAACTGCCGTAAAATTGTTCTTTTTTATATTTTCGGCTCACATTTTTAAAAAGAGTACAAAAATAATCGTAATTGCCTAATTCAAAATGAATTATCAAATTTAGAATCTCGGCTTTTACAAAAATTTGCGGGCGGTCTTCATACGAAAAATCATTCAGCACTTTATTAATATTGGTCAAAGCTTTGTCCTGTTTGCCGACAATTATCAAAACGACGGCATACATATAAAAAAAGTACATCAAATAAAAGGGTTCAATTGCAGTTTTTTGTTCCGCTATGCCTGCGTCTGTTTCCGCAATTTTTTTCACGGCTTTTTGATAATCACCTTTGATGAGCAAAAATTCAAGTTCGTTTGAATATGTGAAAACAAAAACGCGCTCGCGAATTATCTCACTCTGAATGTGCCGCTGCGCTGCAAAATCGCGCAACATTTCCAAATCAAGGCAAAAACTGTCGTCTGCAATGAATTTTTTGAGCGACAAAAGCCGAAAATAAACCGCGATATAGTCCAAAGGATTTTCAAAGCGATAAATTTTTGAGCGATGAATGAGGTCAATCAAAGTTTGCAAAGCATACAATTCCTTCTCGGATTCGTCAATCACAAAATAAAAATGGCTGAAAATCAAGTAATAAAAAACTTTTGCGGGCAAAGTTAAGGCATTTTCGGGCGAGTTGAGTAAGGGATTTTGCATTAACTCACCGAATTCGGCTTTTACCTGCTCGCTTTCTGTTTTTTCTTCTCTAAAACGCAATAAATAACTTTGGTAATATAAATCAGTCAGTTGCTGCAAATTGTGCAATTTTTCAATCGCCGATTTGAGTTCGATATTTACTTGATAGGCTTTCAGAAGCCCTTGCGTATAGCCGATGCACTTTTTTTTCCATTGCAAAATATCCGTCAGCAAATAGTAATTTTCGGCATCATGCGCATTTTTTTCTGCTTTATTAATCAATTTCAAAGCATCTTCATAAAATCCTTTTAAAAATAAAATTTCTATACTTGGTAAATCGCTTTTGAGTTTCAAATTATAGGTTTTATCGTGGTGGAATTCATTTAAACACCTTAAAATTAAGCCGTAAAGATAGTATTTGTCAGCGGCAAAAAAATCGGTCTGCAAACCTTTTTTCTGCATAAGGGTGAAAATTTCCTGTTCCGCATAATCGGATTGCGCTTCGAGGATTTCAAAGAGTTGAACATATTTATTTTGACTTCCCAAAACGTGTCGCTGTCCGTAGAGTTTGAAGTAACGTTTTTCGGATTTATCCAAGTTTTTTATCAAATTGAAAAGTTTCATGTTTGCTGCGAGCTTTTTTTCGATGTGTTTTAACGTATCAATTCTGCCCCAAAATGTTTTGCAAAGTTTTGCCGGCAATTTTTAGTTTTTTTTGTAACTATGTAGCCGGTTTGCCAAAGAATGTAGCGCGAGCTTTAGCTTGCGACCTTATATTCGCTTGTTGAGGATACTTTCCTCTTTAAATCCGCAAGCTGAAGCTCGCGGTACACTCCGGCTAAATAATTACGCTTTTTTGTAACTATGTAGCCGGTTTGCCAAAGAATGTAGCGCGAGCTTTAGCTTGCGACCTTATATTCGCTTGTTGAGGATACTTTCC
>JBPOJO010000730.1:0-13799 GCA_052033485.1 Bacteroidota bacterium
TGCTCAAAGCTTTGCAGCTCGAATACAACAGGTCAAGGCAGGCGAACATTACGAAAGAAATTTTGGAAATAGTCGGCGGTGCAGAAGCATTAGCGCAGGCTTAACTTTCGATTTTTCTATGTTTGTATCATAATTTTTTTACATTAGAAGCAATTACACCCTAAAGGTTTTTCAAACCATTAGGGTGTAATTGCTTCAAATGTAAAAAAATTATGATACAAACATAGAAAAATCGAACACTAAGCCTGCGCTAATGCTTCCGCACCGCCGACGATTTCCAAAATTTCTTTCGTAATGTTCGCCTGCCTTGACCTGTTGTATTCGAGCTGCAAAGCTTTGAGCATTTCGCCCGCGTTTTCTGTTGCTTTGTCCATTGCGGTCATTCGCGCACCGTGTTCGGAGGCGATAGAATCGAGAACAGATTTGTAAAATTTAATTTTCAAGGATTTGGGAATCAAATCTTGAACAATTTCGGTTTTATTGGGTTCAAAAACGTAATCAGCCGAAGATGCTTTACCGGTCGAAGCGGGTAAAACGGGCAAAAATTGACTTGTCTGAACGATTTGTGTCGCAACGTTTTTAAATTCGTTGTAAACAATTTCAACCGCGTCATAAACACCGTCTTTAAAGGCATTCATGACAAATTCTGCCGCTTCTTTCACATTTTCAAAAGATAAGCCCTTTAAAGAAAGCAGTAAAGCGTATTTTTCTTCAATCTTATAATTACGCCTTTTGAAAAAATCGTAGCCCTTTTTGCCGACCGGCATGAGGGTTACAGTTCCGTCTTGATATTGACGCGCATATTTTGTTTGAAGCAAATTAATGACCGCTTTGTTGACGTTTGTATTGAACGCGCCGCAAAGACCTTTGTCGGACGTAACATAAACAATCAAAATATTTTTGGGTTGACGCACTTGCGCAAAAGGTGTCGAAAAATCCCCTTCGCCCAAAGAAGCCGTTACATTTTGAAGAACGCCTTCCAATTTTTGCGCGTAAGGGCGCATTTGTGTAATTGCATTTTGAGCCCTGCGCAACTTAGCGGCAGCCACCATTTTCATTGCTTTGGTGATTTGCTGAGTAGATTTTACGGACGTTATCCTGCCTCGTACCTCTTTTAAGTTTGCCATGATAAATTTAGCTTCATTTTTCGTGCGCAAAATTATTCAAAAAAAATTAAGAAATGAAAGTTTTGAGAAAAAAAATTACGTCGAAGCAAACTTTGTCAAAGAAATGCAAAAATAAAGCATATTTTGACCATTTTTTTTCCGAATAAAACAAAAAAAAACTGCTTCAATGAAACAGTTTTTTCTTTTACCCAACAATTTTATACTTGTTTACAAACGCAACTCTTCTGAGAAGTCAGTTGAAAATCAACTGCCTCTTTTAGATGCCCTCTTCTCTGACGGGCATAGCCTAAGCCAAGAGTTTTACCTCTGCAAAACAACATTTCTGTTGCGAGCGCAAGGTAATATAAGAGAATCTAAAAAACAAGTATTTAATAATTTTTATTGAAAATAAAAGTTTTAAGAAGTTTTTTTTGAAATTTTTTAAAGAATATTAATTCGCAAATACTGTGCCTTAATGCACGAATTTTTGTAACTTTTTAAGCAGGAAAAGTGTATATGAGGCATCTTGCAGGCGCAACATTCCTTATTTTTTTAACAAAATGCAGCAAACAGAAAAAATCAAACGTATGGCAGGAAAAAAAACATGACAAAATTCTTATTGATTTTTTCGCTTTCGGTATCGCTTTTTTTTAATACCGCAGAAAACCGTGTTTCGGCAGCCTCAAACGAATATTCTACTGCTTTTCAAATTATTTCACAAGACAGCACAAAAAAGGTTTCTGAGCAGTCGCACGCGAAATCTTTAAAAAACAGAAGTGCGGGGCGTTCATTGTTGTACGCGGTATCGGCTTACGCGCTGTTTTATTTGTCAGTCGCCACACTTGCAATGTCCGCAACTTCTACTTCTTATTTACTCTTTTTTTTCTTGGCAGCCACCTTGTCATTCGGGGGTATTTTTGTGTTATTGGGAGCAGGAATCTACCATTTTTTTAAAGGCATCAGGCTTTTTCGGCGAAACAAGGAATTGACCGGACGCGGAAATTTGGTTTTTGCGGGAATATTATTGCTTCCGGCTTTTGTAGGGACGATTTTATTGTTGTACTACTTGGGCTTGGAAGTTTTCAGGAATATTCGTTGAGGCAGTATTTCTGAAAAATGAATGCACTTGTCTTTGATGATGGCAAAAAACCTAAAATATTGTATGACAGCCATTTATGGTGAAAACATAGCCCTCAGACGGAAGAGCAATGATGTAAATTTAAGCCCTTTCGGGCAATGCTGTTTAGTTAAGGATTGTGCAAAAAATGGCAAAAAAACGTGATGCCGAACCGCCTTACCGAAAACCTGTATTTTTTTTTGCACAAAAAAAAACCGACGAAAGCCGGTTTTTTTTGTTGTATGTTTTGGGATTTTTTATTGCGGAGGAAGAGGGATTCGAACCCCCGGAACCTTTCAGTTCAACGGTTTTCAAGACCGCCGCAATCGACCGCTCTGCCATTCCTCCGATGCAAAGGTGCGAACTTTTTTTGAATTACCAAAACTTTTGCAGAAAAAAAATCATTTTTTTTCGACACTTGTCTTTAAAATGCTTTAAAACAAGTTATTAGCTTCTTTTTATGATTGTTCCTTCAAAAGTTAAGGCAAAAAAACTCGCTTAGATTTTGCGATTTATTTTCACAATAAAAAAGCTGCTGAGCAAATGAAAAAGTCGCTTGTGAGGGCACAAGCGACGGCGAGCAAATCACAACTAATTTTGTTCGAATACTTACAACTTTTTATGCGCAATTACAAGATGTTTCCGTTTTAAAAATTTGAGAAAGTGCCGACATTAAGCGGTCAATATCTGCGTCAGTGTTATATTTTCCGAACGAAAAACGAACTGCATTGCGTTTTGCATCGGCTTTGATTGCCTGCAAAACATGCGAACCGATTTGAGAACCGCTTGAACAAGCACTGCCTGCGGAGGCGCAAATTTTGTGAATATCCAAGTTGAAAAGCAACATTTCTCCGACCGAAGAAGCAGGAAAACTGACATTCAAAACCGTGTAAAGGCTGTTTTCCAAATCCTCAGAAAGTCCGTTGAAAGCTATTTCCGGAAACATTTTTTTGAGTTCGGCAATGAGGCGTTTTTTTAAATGCAAAATATGCGTTTTGTGTTGCTCTAATTCCGCAAGCGAAATTTCGAGTGCTTTTGCAAGTCCGATAATCCCCGCCGTATTTTCAGTGCCGCCGCGCATATTGCGTTCTTGCGCACCGCCGGTCATAAAAGGACGAATTTTGGTGCCGCCGCGTACATAAAGAATACCCGTTCCTTTCGGTCCGTGAAATTTATGCGCAGAGCCGGCAATAAAATGCGCTTTAATCAGCGATAAATCAAGGGGAAAATGCCCCAAAGTCTGCACCGTGTCCGTATGAAAAAGGGCTTTTCGCTTCTCGCAAATCTCGCCGACAAGGGCAATATCCGTGATATTACCGATTTCGTTGTTGCCGTGCATGAGAGAAACCAATGAAGCGGGTTTTTCGGAGAGTATTTTGTCTAATTCATCGTAGTCTAAACGCCCTTTTTCGTCATTATTGAGCAAAGTCAATTCAATTTTGCCGTCTTTTTGCATTTCTTCCAAAGTGTGCAAAACAGCGTGATGTTCCATGCGACTCGATACAACGTGCCTAATGTCGTTTGTCAAAACGGCGCAACGAAGGGCAGTATTATCGGCTTCAGTGCCGCCGGAGGTAAAAAAAATTTCAGACGGGGCAACATTCAAAGCTGAAGCAACGAACTTGCGGGCTTTTTCAATCGCTGATTTTACCCGATTCCCGTGCCCGTGAGTTGATGACGGATTTCCGTAAAACTCGGAAAAATAAGGCAACATTTCCTGAACAACTTTTTCGTCTGTTCGGGTGGTTGCGGCATTATCGAAATAAACAAAAGTATCTTGCGGCATTGATGTTTTATTTATGGTTAAAAATTTTTGAAAAGATTCCGAAAAATCTACATCGGAATGTAAAAAGTCCTTAGGCTGTTTTTGGGTGAAAATAAAACACAAAAAACGGCGTTTTCGCAGCCAAAAGGTTACTTTACATTTCGTTTTAGATTTTCAGGTAATTTTTATCGGTCGAAAAATAAGCAAATTTTGCCTAATAAAACAACAAAGATATTTCATTTTGAAGGGACAAATTTTCATAAAAAAACTGCCCGCACGTTTTCGCTCTGTTGTTTGAAAATCGCTGCAATTTCGGCAAAATTACCGAGTTAAAGTGTTAAAACCGGCGGCAAAGGTAATATTTTTTTTATTTTTGGGCAAAGATGTTTTTAATTTTGTTTGTTTTTGAGTTATAATTTTCCGGTTTTGATTCGTTTTGTCAAAATGGTGTTTTGTCGGTATTCTGCAAGCGCAAAAAAGATTTATAAAACAGTTTTCTCCGACAGACTTTCTCGGTATCTATTGTCCAAAAATTAAATCAGATTTTTATGCAGCGTAATGTGAGCATCTTGCTCACTTTTGATGAAACAAGCAAGATGCTTGCAATACATTTTTTGATGAAGCAAGCAAGATGCTTGAAATACTTTGTATGCATCGCCCGTCTAAAATTCATGCCCTCAAATAGTAAAAAGAACGCGCAAATTTTTTATGAACAAGCCCTAAAATTTTGTATTATTTCAAAATATTTTACATTTGTGCTTTCAGCAGGTCGGAATCATATTTTTGGGCTTGCGGGCGTGAATATCAAAACAAATTAAACCCTAATGAACATTTTTCACCTCCGTTCGGCGGAACATTTCGCGCTTTTACGCGAGGGGCGAGTCGACCCCGTGACGGGCGATTTTATTCGTGAAGGCGATGAAATAGTTTTTTGCAAGGCTTGTCAGTCCGCTTTTTTGAAATCAAGTTGGGAATATTTAGGCGCAAAGCACTGCGGGCAAAACGAAACGCTTGATTTTGTGCCGCTCAACAAACCGATTGATGTAAAATGGCGTTTAAAAGAAAAAATTTTCGAAGAAAACCTGCATATCAAATCCGATAATCTCATTTTTTATTTCAGCCTTCGGGCTTTTTTGTGGGGGATTTTTGCTCTTCTTGCTTTGTTGCTTCCGAGCAATAACGCCGGAATCACGGGAATTTTGTTTATTCTTATGATGTTGCTGCCGTGGATTGCACGCATATTTTCCGCTCCTGTTTCCGTTCAATTTTATCAAAACGCGCTGATTTTGAAAGAATTTTTTTTCAAAAAAACTATCAAAACAAGCGAAATTAAAAAACTCTCGCTACTCTCGCAAAGTTCGCATGAGTCAAACGAACAAACGCTTATTTTTGAGTTTCACAAATCTGCCCCGAAAATTATCAACATGGAAATGACTGACAGTGAGCTGATTGCTTTTGACGAAAATTTCGGAAGAGAAGTTGCGGTAGATTTTTTTGCGGTCAATAATCACGCTTTCAAAATTGCAAACGAAATCGTTGATAAAACCGGCTTACAAAATTTTTGCATCAATCCCGTTCATAATCAAGTACTTAACATTTCCGAAAAGGAGAATTTTAATGTCAATGAAATTACCGATTTTGATACATCTTTTTTAAATTGGAAACATAATCCGCAAAAATTAGCCTTTTATTACACCGATTCGATAAGTGAAAAAATTACAGCCTATCTCGGCAATGCCGTTAATAATATTTTTTTCGATTATGCCCTTTCTTTTTTAGTTTTTACGGCTTTGGGCTACAGCCTTTATTGGCTTGCCGGCACACTAATTTCTCTGATAATCGCTTTTTTGGTCGAAGTTTTGAACTTTTCGCCGCTTAGTGCAAAAAATGCTCCTTTTGCCTATTATTCGCTCGGTGTTGTTTTTTTCAACCGCAAACAAGCCGTTAAATTGACTCCTTATCCTGCCGATTCGCTGCAAAAAGTGCTCATAAAGTTAAAATTCGGCAAGTATGACGCAACGCACAGAAACCAAGAAGACACGTATTTTGTTAATTTTCATATCTCTTTTTTCGGCAAAAACGGAGATGTTTTTGAATTTTCTGACCACCATGTTTTTTTTAATTCTCACGAACGCACGACTTATGTTTTCAAAAAATTGAATCCGATTCCGCCCATTATGCCGTGTTCAATTGAGGCGATTGAGGAAAAAGGCAAAAATGAGTTTACTGATTTGCTCCGAGAAATTGCTGCCGAGAAGGGTTTTATCTTTAAAAGAACAGATTTTTAATCTTTCGGAATTTTATTTACAGACTTGACAAAGCCTGCTTTGCAAACGTAAAATTTTGAAACGAGATAAAAAAAACTCTTTAATTCCTTTTAAAACAGTCTGTTAGCTATTTTGTATTAATTTTTTCTTCTCAAAATATTTTTTTACAATTATGAAAAAAAGTTACATTGGTATAAATTTTGCAGAATAAGTAAAAAAGCGAGTTCCCGAAAATCGCCTAAAAGAGTAGGAAAACAAAAACCCCTAAATTCAAACAACTATGGATGAATCCATTGGCATTATTGGCGGAATTTTTTACCTTGCCGTCATTATTTTGATGATAGCTTCACTTTGGAAAATCTTCGAAAAAGCAGGCAAACCGGGTTGGAGTGCAATTGTTCCGATTTATAACACAATTATCATTCTTGAAATTGTCGGCAAACCGGTTTGGTGGATTGTGCTCCTTTTAATTCCTTTTGTTAACGCTTTGGTAGGACTTTACCTTATCGTTCTTTTGGCGCAAAGCTTTAACAAATCTACGGGTTTTGCGATAGGCATGATTCTTTTGCCGTTTGTATTTTATCCGATGCTCGCGTTCGGCGACGCAACTTATCACGGGCCTGCAGGCTTACAAAAATCTGATTTCTAAGAACATTTTGACACATTTCTACATTTGAAAAAACACAACAAGAATTCGAGTCTTGTTGTGTTTTTTTTTGCTCAAAGATTTTTGCTTGCCGATAAATTTCGACACACAATTTTTGAAATGTGCGCTCAAAGCAATTTTTTTTGGAAAAAAAAGCCGATTGTACAAAAATATTAATTTTTTGGTAATTTTACGGGCTTTAAAAAAGAAAAAATGAACGATTTATATTGGATTTCGCGCACAAATTTGCTGCTCGGGGAGGAGAAAGTAAACAAACTATTTTCCGCAAACGTTCTTGTTGTCGGTATGGGCGGTGTAGGTTCTTTTGCCGCCGAGATGATTGCGCGCGCCGGAATCGGCAAAATGACCATTATTGACGGCGATACGGTCGATTCCTCAAATCGCAATCGGCAACTTCCCGCGCTTTCTTCGACCGTAGGAATGTCGAAAGCCGAGTTGATGGGCGCAAGGATTCGCGACATCAATCCCGAGATTCAGCTCAAAGTTGTCAATGAATTTCTAACCCCTGAAGGCGTGGATAGTCTCTTGGAAACACCTTTCGACTACGTTGTGGATTGCATTGACAGCATCACGCCGAAATTGCATTTGACGGCAAAATCTTTTTTAAAGGGCTATAAATTAGTCAGTTCAATGGGCGCGGGCGCAAAACTTGACCCGACAAAAGTTCGCATTGCAGACCTTTCGGAAACCTACGGCTGCCGACTTGCACGCTACGTAAGAAAGCGAATGAAGCAAGATTTCGGCATTCAAGGCGGTTTTCCCGTCGTGTTTTCCGTCGAACAAACGCGCCTCGAATCGGTCATGTACACCCCAAACAGTCAATATAAACGCTCGGCTTATGGCACAATTTCCTATTTGCCCGCTGTTTTCGGCTGCACGTGTGCCTCCGTGGTGATTCGCGACTTGGCAGGCGAGCCATTGTCAGGCATCGAAGCACCGCCGCCGATTAAATTTGACTGATTTTTTGTCAGACGGCATTGAGGTAAGCGGATTATTAAAAGTGAATTTTGTGTGTAAAAGAAATATTATTTTTAAATCATTTTGTGGTAAAAAGCACTAAATTTTATTCTTGCTCGATTCTTATACACCTCCGCGTCATGTTTTTTTTTCGGAAAATTATTTTCTGAAAAAAAATCACATTTTTTTTCCTATTTTTGCCTTGCGTAATTGTCGGCTTGTGATTCAGAGGCTAAACAGTTGCTTTTTTTATTCCGAAAACAAAATTTATTATGCAAAACATACTCGTTACGGGCGGTGCGGGCTTCATCGGCTCTAATTTCGTTCCTTATTTTCTCGAAAAATATGCTCATTATCGCCTCATTAACCTCGATTTGCTGACGTATGCAGGCAATCTTGAAAATTTGTCGGAGGCGGAAAAAAATTCTCGCTACAAATTTGTCAAAGGGGACATTGCGAATCGGGAACTTGTTGAACATATTTTTGCGGAATATCAAATCGAAGGAGTCATTCATTTTGCTGCCGAATCGCACGTCGATAATTCGATTACGAACCCCGAAGCATTTATTAAAACCAACGTTAACGGCACTTTTACCCTGCTTGATGTAGCGGCAAAACATTGGCTCGATGCCCCCTTTCGCCCGAAAGCGCAATTTGAAAAAAGCCGTTTTTTGCACGTTTCCACCGATGAAGTTTATGGAACACTCGGAGAAACGGGTTATTTTCTCGAAACAACCCCTTACGCGCCGAACAGTCCGTACAGTGCTTCAAAAGCCGCAAGCGACATGATAACGCGCTCTTATCACCATACTTACGGCTTAAAAACCGTAACAACCAATTGCTCAAACAATTACGGACCGAAACAACACGATGAAAAATTGATTCCGACCGTTATTCGTAAAGCCGTTAAACGCGAGCCGATTCCGATTTACGGCGACGGAAAAAATGTTCGCGATTGGCTTTTTGTGCTCGACCATTGCATCGGTATTGATGCCGCTTTTCATCACGGGCGCGTCGGCGAAACTTACAATATAGGAGCGCGAAACGAACAAAACAACGTCAATATTGCCGCTTTAATTTGCTCTTTGCTCGACGAAATGTACCCCTTGGAAGACGGGACTTCTTATCAAAAATTTATTTCTTTTGTACAAGACCGCCCCGGACATGACCGCAGGTATGCGATTGACCCCGCCAAAATTGAAAATGAGTTGAATTGGCGACCGACTGTTAGTTTTGAACAAGGTATGCGCCATACAATTGCTTGGTATTTACAAAAATACACTTCTCAAAACTTTTTTGAAAAAACTGCAGCTTTTGAGAAAAAAAATGAGCCTAAAAAAGACGATTTTCACCGAAAAGAAAGCGTCAAACAAGAAAAACAGCAAACCTCCAATTTTTATTCGCACGCAACGGGTTTTGACCCAAACTCCTTCAAATCCACAACGCCTGACTTTGAAGTAGGGCATTTTGAACCCGATTTAGGGCAAATCAGTGCAAACGACCTCAATAAAGCCTTAGAAGGATTAGCCGAAATTAAGGCTGCCGCTAATACTTTGCGTCAAAATATTGCAGAATTGCAAGACCAACACAACAAACGCGACAAAAAAGCAGCACAAATTATTCAAGCGGCGCAAAACGGCTTGTTGGAATGGGGCGAGGCTAATAAATACGCGATTGCTTTGCTTGCGGAGCAAAATGAAATTCAAAAAGTGGTTACGGAGCGGAAAAAAGAATTGGCGCAACTGCAAATTTTAGAAGAAAAAATGAACAATAACGTTGCGCAAATAAGAGAAATGCTCAGAATGAGGAAAATTGAGCCTAAAATTCCCGATTCCTCTTCGACCATTTCAATGATTGAACGCATGAAGCAAAAAATTCATAAAAACGAAATTTTAAGCGGATTGTACGAAGAAGAAGCCAAAAAACGTGAAGCGGACACCGAATTAGACAAGAAAGTCAACGACGCACTCGGACAAGATGCGCAAAAAAAAGCCCTTGATGAATTGAAAAGGAAAATGAACTTGAAGTAATTTTTTTAAATTTTTGTGCAAATTTATTTGTGCAGAGCAACTATATAGTCGGTGTGCACCGCGAGCTTTAGCTTGCGACTTTATGGAGGAGGATATCCATCAACAAGCGAACGTAACGTCGCAAGCTAAAGCTCGCGCAACAAGCGAACGTAAGCTCGCAAGTTAAAGCTCGCGCAACATTCTTGAAACCGGCTAACAAACAAACCAAAGCATGACTCATTTCTTTTCTTGAAAAAAAGCATTAGTTTTGCAGCCGAAAAAAAGATTGAATATAATGAATGAGGAAAACAACGGACAAGAAAATTCGGCAAAAATTCACGATGTAATACCCGTTTCGGGTTTGTACCAAAATTGGTTTCTCGACTACGCTTCTTATGTAATTCTCGACCGCGCAGTCCCAACCCTCGAAGACGGCTTAAAACCTGTTCAGAGGCGTATTTTGCACGCTTTGTACGAAATGGAAGACGGACGTTTTCATAAAGTAGCGAACGTTATCGGGCAAACCATGCAATATCACCCGCACGGTGATGCCTCCATCGGCGATGCACTTGTCAATATCGGTCAAAAAGATTTGTTGGTCGACACACAAGGAAATTGGGGCGATGTCAACACGGGCGACAATGCCGCCGCACCGCGTTATATCGAAGCTCGTTTGTCTAAATTCGCTCTTGAAGTCCTTTTTAACCCACAAACAACCCATTGGCAACTCTCTTATGACGGCAGAAAAAGAGAACCCATCACGCTGCCCGTCAAATTTCCCCTCCTCCTTGCCATGGGGGTCGAAGGGATTGCCGTCGGTTTGGCAACTAAAATTTTGCCCCATAATATTCTCGAATTAATTGATGCCTCCGTCGAAGTTTTGAAAGGTAATGAGGTGAATTTAATGCCCGATTTTCCGACGGGCGGAATGGCGGATTGCTCCCTCTATAACGGCGGTTTACGAGGCGGAAAAATTAAAGTCAGAGCAAAAATTGAAGAATTAGATAAAAAAACGCTCGTTATTCGCGAAATTCCTTACGGCACAACGACAAGAAGCCTTTTGGAATCAATCGTCAAAGCGAACGACGACGGAAAAATTAAAATTAAGCAAATTGTCGACAATACCGCGCAAAATGTTGAGCTTTTGGTGCATCTTACGCCCGGCACCTCGCCCGACGTTACCATCAGCGCGCTTTATGCCTTCACCGACTGCGAAGTTTCGATTTCTCCCAACGCTTGTGTGATAATCGAAGGCAAACCGCAATTTATGTCTGTCAATGAAATTATTAAAATTTCCACCGCCAATACCCTCAATCTGCTTGAAAAAGAATTGCTCATTCGGCAGGGTGAATTGAAAGAAAAGCTGCTCTTTTCTTCGCTCGAAAAAATATTTATCGAAAACAGAATTTACCGCGATATCGAAGAAGTCGCTACTTGGGAAGGCGTTTTGAAAACGATTGACAAAGGTTTAGACCCTTTTAAAAAAGATTTTTATCGCGAAATTACCGAAGAAGATTTGCTCAAATTAACCGAAATTAAAATCAAAAGAATTTCGAAATTCGACTCCGGAAAAGCCGATGAAATTGCCGTTAAATTGCAAAAAGAATTGGAAGAAGTTGAATTTAATCTTCAACATCTCAACGGTTACGCCATTAATTATTTCAAAAATCTGCGCGACAAATTCGGAAAAGGGCGCGAGCGAAAAACCGTTTTAACGGCGTTTGATACCATCGTCGCGAATGCAGTTGCGGCAAATAATGCCAAATTGTATGTCAATCGCGAAGAAGGATTTATCGGAACAGGGCTTAAAAAAGACGAATTTGTTTGCGATTGCTCCGATATTGACGAAATTATCGTTTTTCGTAAAGACGGTATTTGCAAAGTTGTTAAAGTTGCCGATAAAGTTTTTGTCGGTAAAGACATCATTCACGTCGGAATTTTTTACAAAAATGACGAAAGAATGGTCTACAACGCCGCTTACCTCGACGGCGAATCAGGTTGGGCGTATGTCAAACGTTTTCAGATTTTAGCCGTTACGCGAGACCGCGAATATGTGCTGACGAACGAACATAAAAATTCAAAATATTTGTATTTTTCTGCCAACCCGAACGGCGAATCCGAAAAAATTCGTGTTAATCTTTCGCAGCATTGCAAAGCCAAAATTAAAACTTTTGACTTTGATTTTGCCGAAATTGAGGTCAAAGGGCGAGGAGTCAAAGGAAATATTTTGACAAAATATCCCGTCAAACAGGTCAAATTAATGGAAAAAGGAAGTTCGACGCTCGGCGGCTTAAAAATTTGGTTCGACGAAGTGCCGGGAACACTCAATAAAGACGGCATCGGTAAATATTTGGGTGAATTTACGGGTGAAGACAAAATTATTTGCTTTTTCAAAGACGGCAGCTACGAACTCGGCAATTTTGAGCTCACGAACCGCTACGAATCCGCGCAAATTTTGCTGCTCGAAAAATTTGACCCCGAAAAAATTATTCATGCAATTTATCACGACGGAAACAGCGGAAACGATTATATCAAACGCTTTAAAATTGAAACTACTACCGTAGCGAAGCGTTTTCCGTTTATTTCGGGTTCAAAATCATCGTTTTTACGCGCGATTGCAAGCGCGGACATGAACGTGGAAATCAAAACAAAACCGAATTTATTGACCAATAAAGACACTTTCGTCTACCGCTTTTCGGAAATGGACGAAGTAAAAGGTTGGCGTGCAGTCGGAAAAAAATTAGATGAAAACAACATTATTTACGTCAAACTTTGGGCTTTGCCGAAAGAAAATGTTGACATTGTTCTTGTTGAAAAAGAAAATAATGAAGAGCAAAAACTCTTTGAATAAATGACAGCCGGCAAGATGTTGAAGTGTGCCGCGAGCTTTCGGTTTGCTGTTTTTAAGGAAAACATCTTTCCGGCACCGGAACAGCTAAATTGCATGTAATATGCTTGCAGTAAGCCTTTTGAGGTGTTAATTAATTTCAAAATAAATAGCAAAGCTATGAAAATTATTTGCATCGGCAGGAATTACGCCGAACACATTGCAGAACTGCAAAACGAACGCCCGACCGAGCCGGTTATTTTTATGAAACCGGATACAGCTTTGTTGCGCGACAATGAGCCTTTTTATTATCCCTCTTTTTCGCAAGACGTACATCACGAATTGGAAGTTGTCTTAAAAATTTCTCGTCAAGGGAAAAATATTGAAAAATCGTTTGCTCCCAAATATTACGATGAAATCGGTTTGGGCATTGATTTTACGGCAAGAGATTGGCAAAATAAGCTCAAAGCTAAATCTTTGCCTTGGGAAATTGCCAAAGGTTTTAACGGTTCGGCTCCCGTTTCTGACTTTGTTTCTAAAAATAATTTTAATCTTTCAAAGCTCAATTTTGAACTCAATATCAACGGTGAATTGCGTCAAAAAGGGGACACAAGTATGATGATGTGGGATTTTGACGATATTATCGCTTATGTTTCGACTTTTTTTACGCTCAAAACAGGCGACCTCATTTTTACGGGTACACCTGCGGGTGTATCCGCCGTGAAAATCGGCGACAGGCTCGAAGCGTATTTGGAAGGGCAAAAATTGTTGGATTTTGAGGTAAAATAAGTATATACGTTGAGAAACCGATAACTTTTAAGTTATTCTCTCGCGACGCATAATTTCGTACTTTTTCGCCTGCACGATTTTCCAAAAGCGTGCAGGCGAATCGGAATTTTGCCCATTGTTTTACTCGCAGTCGTCGCGAGGTCGTTTGTGAAGACACAAACAATGGCAGAGGAATGTAGCGCAAGCTTTAGCTTGCGACCTTACACTCGGCGGAGGAATGTATCGCGAGCTTTAGCTTGCGACCTTACACTCGTTTGTTCAGGATACCTTCCTCCAAATCCGCAAGCTAAAGCTC
>JBPOJO010000212.1:0-3090 GCA_052033485.1 Bacteroidota bacterium
TTTGATGCCAAACAAGAAAAATATTTTCATGCTGTTTTGTTTTTGGCTTTCAAATTATGCGGTTATCACATCAATTGCGAAGTTTCAACTTCGGAGGGGCGTGTTGACGCGATTATGCAATTTCCCGACAAAGTTTTTATTTTTGAATTCAAATTAAACCGTTCCGCACAATCCGCCCTGAAACAAATCCGCGAAAACGGCTATTACAAGCAATTTTTAGAACAAAATAAAGAAATTTACCTCATCGGAATTAAATTTTCGGGCGCGAAGAAAAACGTGGAGAAGTTGCTCTCGGAAAAAGTTATGATTTGATGTTTTTTTTGATTCAGGTAGATAGATTGAATATTTTTTTGTAATTATTTAGCCGGTTTGACTAAGAATGTAGCGCGAGCTTTAGCTTGCGACTTTAAGTATAGCCGACAGCTCGCAGAAAAATTATTATAATTCACTGTTTATAAATTAATTACAGATTTTATTTACTACCTAAAAAAGCTAAAGCGAAATGTAACGTAGCCGTTAAATTGCAAAAACGCCTGTTTTTGCCTTATATTTTTACCCAAACAAGGCTGCACACTCTGACCAAATTGCGAAACAAACAATTTTGAGGAACGCGGGAAAAAAACAAAATTTTGTATTTGTAAAAAAAAATTGCAATTTGCGGTAAATTTTCAGCAAAAATATCAAAAGTATGGAAGAGGAAATTTCTTTTTACCTTGACGATGCCAAGGAATCCATGGAAAAAGCCATTCAGCATACCGCTTTCGAATTTAACAAAATCAGAGCAGGAAAAGCCTCGCCCGTGATGCTTGAAGGCATTAAAGTTGTTTATTACGGAAGCCCGACCCCCTTGACACAAGTTGCCAACGTCAGCGCGCCCGAACCGAGAATGATTATCATTAAACCTTGGGAACGAAATATCATTTCCGAAATTGAAAAATCCATCAGAAACAGTGATTTAGGCTTAAATCCGCAAAATGACGGCGAAATGATACGCATTCCGATTCCTCCGCTATCGGGTGAAAGACGACAAGAATTAGTTAAAAAAGCCAAAAACGAAACCGAAAACGGAAAAATTCGCGTTCGCAAAATTCGGCAAGAAACCAACGACGCACTCCGTAAACTTGTCAAAGAGGGTGCCTCCGAAGACACCGTCAAAAAAGCCGAACAAACCGTGCAAGAACTGACGGATAAAAGCATTAAAAAATTAGAGGAAATGCTTGTCGTAAAAGAAACCGACATTATGACCATCTAAATCCAATAAAAAAAACCGTCTTTGAGGACGGTTTTTTTGTTCAAAATCAGGCGCACATTAAAAGGCTACGCTCACAAAAGTCTTTTGATAATTTCTTCCACGCCAACCCCTTCCGCTTCCGCTTTAAAGTTGCGAATGACCCGATGCCGCAAAACGGCAACGGCAACGGCTTTTACGTCCTCAATGTCCGGCGTGTATTCGCCGCGCAAAAGGGCATTGCACTTTGCGCCCAAAACCAAAAACTGCGATGCACGCGGACCGGCACCCCATTCCAAATAATCGTTGGTCGTTTTGACGGAAAATTCCTTATTCGGGCGAGTTTTATGCACTAATTTTACGGCATATTCGATGACGTTGTCGGCAACGGGAACTTTTCGGACGAGATTTTGATACGCTAATATTTTTTCGGCAGACAAAACTTTATCAACAGAGGGCAATTTTTCCGTTGTCGTGTATTTTACAACCAAAACTTCTTCTTGATAGGAGGGATAATCGAGCCAAACATTGAACATAAAACGGTCTAATTGCGCTTCCGGCAGGGGATAAGTGCCCTCTTGTTCAATCGGATTTTGCGTTGCCAAAACAAAAAACGGCAATTCTAAGGCGTGATGTTTGCCCGCAATCGTAACATTTCGTTCCTGCATCGCTTCGAGCAAAGCGGCTTGCGTTTTCGGGGGCGTTCGGTTAATTTCGTCGGCAAGGACGATGTTTGCAAAAACAGGTCCTTTGGCAAAGGTAAAATTGCGGTCTTTGTCCAAAGTTTCGGAACCGAGAATGTCCGAGGGCATTAAATCCGGCGTGAATTGAATGCGATTGAATTTTAAATCAAGGGCTTCCGACAAGGTGCGAATCAAAAGTGTTTTGGCAAGTCCGGGCACGCCGACGAGCAAACAATGCCCTTGGCAAAAAATCGCCGTCAAAAGCAACTTCACCGTTTCTTCTTGTCCGATGACAACCTTGCCGATTTCTTTTCTCAAAATATCAAAATCTCTGCAAAGTGCGTCCGCAGCCTCTTTGTCCGATTGAAATGTATTCATGTTTTCCTTTTTGAACCGTCAATTATGCCGTAAAACTAAAACAAATTCGGCAAATCGAAAAATTTTATGCACACAAATTTTACCCTCAACAATAATAATAATATCTTTTTTAATATCTTTTCTTTTGTTATTATTAGTCTGTTGATAAGTTGATAAAAAACTTATCAACAACTTATTCACATCTTTATCAACAGCGGAAATGTTCAAATTTGCTCCGAAAACCCTGTTTTTTTAATGTTATCAACACTTGTTGATAACTTACATGGATTTTATCAACGGTTGATAACTTGTTGATAAACCCGTTTCAGGGCGTAATAACTTTGGTGTTGATAAGTTTATGCACAGCGGGGAAAAGTTATTAACGTACTTATTCACTAAAAAAAGCCGATTTATCAACAGTTATTTCGCAGTTATCAACAGGTTTTTAAAAAACTGTTGATAACTTTTTTCAGCCGACAAAACATTCAAAAGCGAATCGTGTGTTGATAACTCCGCGTTTTATGTTGATAACTTTTTTCAAATGATTTTGGGGCAAAAAAAAGCCGGTGAAAACGTAGGTTTGGACGACTTTTTCTGAAGTGACAGGGAAATTGTTGTGTTTACCTTGCAAAATCAAGGCAGTAACAGCCTAACGACCTCGTCCGTGTTGAATTAATTTGTTGTGTTTACCTTGCAAAATCAAGGCAGTAACAGCAAGGAGGTTAGCCGCTCCTATGGTCGGATAGTTGTGTTTACCTTGCAAAATCAAGGCAGTAACAGCCACTTTGTCGATTTATCAATTCATTTTGGCGTTGTGTTTAC
>JBPOJO010000106.1:0-5435 GCA_052033485.1 Bacteroidota bacterium
TTTATGAAAATATAAATGCTAAAAAAATATTTCTGCGGATTGCAACGTATCCCCCCGAGCAAGCCCATCTTTTTCTCAAATCATTCAACGCCTACATTTGCTTGCAAATGAGTTCAAATCCAAAAAAAGCCGGAAATGGAGAAAAAATTGTACGCCCTGAAAGCGGAGCAAGAACAATCAGGCGAAACAGTCAAAACATTCGCTCAAAAACATGGTATTTCGTACCCGACTTGGTAGAAGTGGCGAAAAAAATAAGAACTTCGAGAGGGCAACCCCCGCCAAACCCTCGTAAATACCGCGCAATTTAAGGAAATAATTTTCCGAGCCGACGAAAAAGCAATGAAAAATTGCCTGACACCGAAAATCGAACTCACCCTGCCCTAAGGCACACACCTCAAAATCTATTTAAACGGTTTGCCCAAGAATGCAGCGCGAGCTTTAGCCGGCGACCTTATATTCGATTGTTGAGGACACCCTCCTCCTTAAATCCGCAAGCTGAAGCTCGCGGTACACTCCAAATCCGCAAGCTGAAGCTCGCGGTACACTCCAAATCCGCAAGCTGAAGCTCGCGGTACACTCCGACTAAACAGTTACAAAAAAAATTTGATTTCCAAAGAAAATTCTGTCTTTTTTTGTAATTATTTAGCTTGTTAGCAAAAGATTGTACTGTAAGCAATCATCTTGGACTTCAAAAAACTAAATTTAGCCGGCAAGAAGCCGGCAATACTTTCAGGCTAAACACTTACCTTTTTTTGGGTTAAACCCCGAAGTTCGGCACAAATAAACCCTAAGGGCGTTTTACATATCAACTTAGATTGTTTTGCAATATTTGCCTTTTTTCAGAATTAAGCACATTTCCGTGAGTAATTTTCAAAAATTGCTGTATTTTTGCAAAAAAAGACCATGAAATTTGCGGACATCGTCGGTAACGAAAACACCAAAAAATTGCTTATCAATGCTAAAAAAAGCCATCACGTAGCGCATGCGCAAATGTTTCTCGGCGGAGAAGGCTCCGCAGCTTATGCCCTTGCGTGGGCTTATGCGCAGTTTTTGAATTGTTCGCAGCCTGAAGAAACCGATTCCTGCGGTCGTTGCACCTCTTGTCTGCGTTATGCAAAAATGATGCACCCTGATTTGCATTTTGTTTTTCCTACCGCACAAACTACGCGCTATAAATTACGGGAAGAATTTATCGGTTTGTGGCGCGAATTTATGCACACAAATTCCTATCCTGACTTAAAAAGTTGGGCTAATAACCTTGAAAACAAACAATTAAATATTTCCGTAGCGGAAAGCCGTCAGATAATAAAAGACTTGGCACTTAAAACTTTTGACGCGCCGTACAAAGTCATGTTGATTTGGCTGCCGGAATTTATGCAAGCTGCCGCCTCAAATGCCCTTTTAAAAATTTTGGAGGAGCCGCCTGTCGGAACGCTTTTTTTCCTCGTTGCCGCTCGTATCGAACAACTTTTGCCGACGATTATTTCGCGAACGCAAATGATTAAAGTCAATCCGTTTACGGAAGAGGAAATCAAACAAATGCTTGTTTCACAAGGAATTACGGAAACAAAAGCCGGACAAGTCGCCTTGCTTTCGGAAGGGAATTATGCTGCCGCCTTGCGTTTGGTATCGGAAACGAACGATGACAGTTTAAAATTTTTTCAACGTTGGATGCAAGCCTGCTTTCGTTTTGATTTTCAAACTATCAGCGAATGCTCGGATATTTTTTCGGACATGAGCAAAGAAATTCAAAAAAACACCTTGCATTATTCCCTGCATATTCTTCGCGATTGCCTTGCTTGCGCCGTTTGCGGAGCGGAAAATATTCATGCTGACGCTGAAAGCAAAGATTTTATAGTTAAATTCGCCGGCTTTACTTTGCCGAACTTGGAAAATTTGCCGCGTTTTGAATTTTTATGCACACAAATCGAAACCGCGCTCGGAAACATTGAAAGAAATGCATCTGCCAAAATGGTTTTTACGGATATTTCGGTCAGTGCGGCAAAAATTTTTAGGCAGAAGTAGTTTTTGGTAAACAATGCACGGAATCTCCGCCCTTGCTTGTATCCTCACAAACGATATACATTGCTAATTGAACGAAATCGTTTGTGAGGACAAAAACAACGGCGAATTATAAAAAATGAGCCTGTCTGATTTTTCGGACAGCCCCAATTTCGTACTTTTTTTGTAGCGCGGATTTCCAAAATTAGCTTATCGGAGAGCCTCTGCAATTCAATTTTTAGTTGCTTTTTTTCAGAAAAAAAGCACAAACGCGACAATGAACGGCATTGAAAGCATAAAACTGTCGAAACGGTCTAAAAATCCGCCGTGCCCCGGCAGGGTGTTGCCCGAATCTTTGATGCCGGCAGTTTCGCTGTTTCTGACGCGCAAACTCCGTTTGAAAAGCGATTCGACTAAGTCGCCGTAAGTCCCCGCAACAACAATTATCATCGCAATCACCAACCACTTCCAAGCAGGAATACTGTCGAGATAAAAAGCCATTAAAGCCGCAATAAGCAAGGCAAAAACCGCCCCTCCGATGCTTCCCTCCCATGTTTTTTTGGGCGAAATTCTTTGAAAAAGTTTGCGCCTGCCGAAATTTTTTCCCGAAAAATACGCGCCCGTATCATTTGCCCAAAGAATAAAAAGTGCCCCGAAAACCAAATCAAATTTGTATTCTCCCGTCTGAAAAACTGCCAAATTCATCAAAGAATAAGGCAAACAGACATAAATAATGCCCAAAAAAGTGAAAGCAATGTTCGCAAACGGCTTAATATCCGTTTTGACATATAATTTGATAAAAAAAGCTCCCGACATGCTGACCAAAAACAAAACGTAGTATTTGGGCGGAAGCTGAAATTTTTGAATCAAAAATGTGAGGGCAAAAAGAAAAATTCCGTTCAACGTGCCGAAAGTTTTGAGCGGGTAGTTACCGTCTTCGAGTTCTACAAGTTTGTAAAATTCGAGCAGTGTAAAAAAGCTGATAAACAGAAAAATGGCAAAATAAGCCCATTCTGACCAATAAATCCCCAATAACATTAGTGCCGCACCGAAAAATCCGGTAATAATGCGTAGTTGCAGTTCGCTCAATTTATTCATAAGTTTGCCCATTCAGTTGTCAAATTCAGTTTGATTAAATTTTATTTTTTCAGTCCCGTTTTTAAAAATATATAACAAGGCTGCGGAAAGTAAAAAAGAGGTAACAACAGCCGCAAACGGCATTGTTTCGGATTTTGCAATGTCATAATCCGTGAGTTTTTGTTGAAACAGCAACATCATCAAAAGCGTGAATCCGTTGTGAAAAATATGCCCGATAATCGGATAAATAATGTTTCCCGACCACAAAAACAAATAGCCGAATAAGGCACCGAGCAACACTCGCGGGAAAAATCCGAAAAATTGAAAATGTATGGCTGAAAAAATAATCGCTGCCAACCAAACCGCTGCGTGTTCGTTCATGCCGTAGCGAATCAATTTATTTTGCAAAACTCCCCTGAAAAAAAATTCTTCCCCGATGCCCGCAGACAAAGAAACCGCCGCAAATCCCCAAATAATTTCTTCATTCGTTTGAAAATCGGTAATAAATATTGTTAATTTTTGCATTTCATTTTCCTTTTCACGCATTATCTCCCCCAAAGGTGCTAAAAAACCTGAAAATTCCAAAGCCGCATTCCACTCCACAATAGGCGAATACGCCGGCATGATGACCAATAAAATTAGCGGAACAAGCAACATGAAAACAACTTTCACCGGCGCGACTGCCTGCCGAACAGGAATCACGGGGTCAAAAAACCGCAAATAAATCAAAGGAAAAACGATAAAACTCAAAAAAGCAATGCTTGTTTGCATTTTTAAGAGCAGCAAACGCCCCCCTTCAATTGTTTCGGCGAGTTGAGGAAAATTGGTGATTTGACTTGTATCGGAACCGAAAACGGGAATTAACCACAATAATGCGATAAAATTTGCGATGAGCAAACCGAAAAAAAATGTCAAAGCCATAAAAATTACCGATGCAAAAACTTGCATTCGGGTCGGCGCGTTTATCATGTTTTACTTTCTTTTGCGCAAAAATAAATTAAAAATCCGAAAAACGATAAAACCACACAAATATTGCACACAAAATTTTATTTTGAAATTATTCATTTTTTGAAACAATATTTAAAAAATCCTGCGTTATTCCCTAAATTTTAACTTCAATTACCATGAAATCTCTTCTTTTTTTCGGCATTGCATTTATTATTCTGCAAGCCTTTTCTGCACAAGCGCAAACAAGCGATTACACACGGGGCTACGAAACCGATGCCGCTTATTCGCTCCGCCCCGTTCATGAATCGCACATTGCGTACAAAAAAACGCTATGGTATCGGGTGCAGTTGCGCGAAAAACAAAATCGCCCGTTTTTCAGTCGGGGCAACGAAATTTCAAAAATCTTAATTGATGCGACAAAAATAGGCATTATTCGCCCTTTTATGAGCGACAGCCTTGCGACTCGTATGCCGATGGACGAATTTTTGGAACGCCTTAAAATTCCTTCCGAAGATGCGGCTATTGATGAGGACATGATGATGTTCACGGCGGAAGATGATTCTTTTAGTGAGTTCGGAGAGGCTGAAACCGGAATCTCCGTAACTGCGCCGCAAGAATATTTTCCGAATCAATTAGACCTTCTTCAAATCAAAGAACACCTGATTTTTGACAAAAAAACGGGTAAAATGAAACACGACATTCAATCCGTTGCTTTGATAATTCCCGCAAAAGCAATGCCGACGGGCATCGAAAAAACTTTGGCGGTTTTCAGTTACAAAGAGTTGGTTCAAAATCTTTTCCTTGACAATCAAGAGGCTTTTTGGTACAATGAACAAAATGAGCGCATGCACATTAACTTGGCTGATGCTTTTGAATTGCGCCTTTTTTCAAGTACTTTGACGAAATACGGCAACGGCAGCGACTTATTTTTCGCCGATATGCACAAATCCGAAAGGCAAGCACTCATTGAAAGCACGCGATATGTTGCGGCGCAAGCGGAATACGAGAGTCATTTGTGGGAAAATTAGCCGGTATCTAAGCGAAGTTGCGGAAGTGAAAAAAGTTTAGTTTTGTTGATGCAAAAAAGAATTAATATTTCTTTAAGAAATGTTAATTCTTTTTTGTGTTTAAAAATGTTCTCAGAGTGTTTTTTGCGCAAAAAAGTAGCAATAAACCGCCGTTTTTCGCAAACTAAAGCTAACGTTACATGTGGGTTTTAGTTTTTTAGATTATATTTACAAAAAAATAAAGATGACTTTAAGTGAATTGACCGAAGAGAATCGCGAACTCACGGAAGGCGATGACTATCTTAATGTGCTTGCAATCAAAGACTTATTCAAAAATAAAAAAAATTGAGGAGGCATTGCAGTTGCTTGAACATACGCTTGATTCTATGGAAAAATCTAAAA
>JBPOJO010000194.1:0-4454 GCA_052033485.1 Bacteroidota bacterium
CTTTGATTTCTTTTGTTCATTGCTCTTCCCATTTCTATCTGTTTAATTTTTCACCCGCCAGCAGTGCTTCTTTGTTTTTCTTAAGCTCTATCTGAAGACTTTCTTTAACAGTTTTGAGTTCTCTTTAATGCTGATGTTTGATATCTGCCATCTGTTTCTAATAATCTTGTATTTATAGCTGAAGCTTTGCCTTTTCGTTGATTAGTTACTCAATATACGAAAGGGAATAACAAGTTTTTATCAAAAAAAATTTACTTCTGCCGAACATTCCGAATAAAAATTTCGTAAAATTGCATTGTAAGGATACGAAAAGCTAATAACTTGCGGTATAATGCTTTACATGCCGATTAAGAATTACAAAAATAGTGAAATGAAAAGAAAAAAATTTGAAAAATCGGTTATCGTTGTCGGCGCAGGAGCTGCAGGAATAACTGCGGCTGCTTTGCTGAAATCAGACGGTTTTGATGTTACAATTCTCGAAGCCTCCGACCGAATCGGCGGCAGAATTTTGCCCGACACACATTTTGCGCCGTTTCCGATTGATATGGGAGCTGAATTTATTCACGGGCATCGGACAGAGTTTTACAGGGGCATCAAAAAAATGCAACTCCCCATGGCGGAGGAAGAAGGTGTGAATTATTTTTGGTATAAAAATCGCCTTTTTTTTGAAGATGAATTGCCTGAAAATGAAGATTTTGAGGCTTTTTATGAATTTGTTGAAGGAAAACATCAATATCGCGGCAAAGACAATTCGGTAGCTAATTTCTTAAAAAAATATAATATTCCGGAAGAAATGATGCCTTTTTACATTGCTCATTGTGCTGCCTACGGCGCGTCACCCGAGAAAATCGGCTTGGCTGCGCTTGCACGGGAGGAGCGAATGTGGGACGCAGGAGGCGAAAATTACCGTTTAAAAGTTTCTTTGGCTGATTATTTTCTTCCGGATATTGCGGCAATAAAAGAGCAAATCATTTTAAATGAGGAAGTTAAACTTGTCAGAAGTGAAGAATATTCCTGCGAGGTCATAACACTTTCGGGCAAAAGTTTTCGCGCCGATTTTGTGTTGGTTTGTGTGCCTTTGACGGTTTTGCAGCGAAATTTAATCAGTTTTGAGCCGCCGTTTTCTGAGGAGAAAAACCTTGCGATGCACACTTTCGGCATGGGAGCGGGTTTTAAATTAGTGTTAAAATTCAAAAAAAGATTTTTCCCCGAAGATATTGGATTTTTGACCGGCACAACGAAAAACACACATTATTATTTCCCCGCGCTCGGCAGGCATGAGGACAACACATACATAACTTGTTTTTCGACGGGCAAGGCGGCGGAGCGTTTCACGGGGATAACTGCGGACAAAAGTTTGAACATTCTTGATGAAATAATTGACGAATTAGAAGATGTTTTTTCGGTTCGAGGATTGCACAAAGAATACGAAAATCACCTTTTTAAAGATTGGACAAATACGCCTTATATCATGGGGGCATACTCATTTCCGCGTCCGGGGGCGCACGGGAAGCGGAAATTTTTGGCGGAAACCCATGCGGAACGTGTCTTTTTTGCAGGCGAAGCGTGTTCGGTAAACGGTCATGCCGCTACCGTTCACGGCGCGATTGAAACGGCGATAAACGCAGCAGCAGATATTAAAAACAAGGTTTTGATGAAATAAAGCAGATTTTTGAATTGCAGCAATACATTGACAAACAGCACTTCTGCGGCAATTTTTTTAACAATTTCTGCCGTGCGGTCATGGATTTAGCACGAAATACAAGCAAGTTTTAAGAACTAAAATTTGTTGAAAACGAGGGCAGAAGATAATTTTTTTGCAAAAAATATTACAAGGAGAGTTTTTTTTTGAAAAACGATGTTTCGGACAATTTTATTTCAATTTTAACACAAACCGGCTTGCTTTTTTTGGGCTTAAAACGAGCTTTACGAACGTTTTTTCATTTTTTTTCGTCTTGTGCAAAACACAAACAATACAATGAAAAAAACTATTTCTCCTAATTACTTCCCCAAAAATACCTTTGCGGTCGGAGGTGTGATTGCCTTAGATGCAACAACCGGCATGATTTTGCACATCAGCACTTCATTATGCCAATCTTTAGGCTATCAAAAAAACGAAATCAGCGGAATTTATTGGAAATTTATCGTCGAAAATCGCCCTGTTATGGCTTTAAAAAATCGCGAAAATGCAAATCCCGCCTTTTTGTTGGACAAAACGGGCAATAAAATTCCTTGTTTTGTCGAATCGGAATATCGCGAAAAAAAAGAAAAAAAGATGATTTGGAACACTGTTTTGTATGACCTTGACACAAAAGAAAGCGAGGAAATTACTCAAAATAAGGCGATTGATAAAACCGAAAGTGAAATTTTTTCCGTCATTTTACATGACCTCAAAAGCCCGATTGACCAAATCGAAGCCCTTGTGAATTTGCAAACAATGTATCCCGAAGACACCAATTGGATTTTGGAAACAAACAAAATGTTGCTCGCCTCAGTCGAACAATCCAAACGTCTGCTCGAAAATCTGAACGCATTTTTGCATCGCGATATGGGCTTTTTGACCAATAATGATATGTTTTCTGTCGAAAAAACCGTTGCAGAAGTATTGAGTGAGCTAAATTTCAAAATTTTACGCAAAAAATTAAATTTATATACCGATGTAAAAACCGAAACAAAAATACAGCACAACGAATTTTTAGTGAAAACAGTTTTGAGAAACTTACTTCATAATGCGGTGAAATTTACGCACGAGGGAGGAGAAATTAAAATTTTTTCTTATGAGAAAGACTGCGAAACCCTCATTTTAACAGTCGAAGACACAGGAAAGGGGATTCCTCCCGAAATAATGCCGATTTTGTTTAACCCCGACAAAGCTAAAAAAAGAAAAGGAACTGCGGACGAATCCGGCAGCGGATTAGGTTTGTATTTTTGCAAAAAAATGCTTGATAAAGCCGAAATCCCCCTTTCGGTGCACTCTTCCCCCAAAGGCACAATTTTTCATTTGGAACTTAAAAAAATATAATTTTGCACTTTTTAACTTTTTTCCAGCCGATAAAAAGGAAGACAAAAGCAATACCTCAATTTCTAAAACGAAATGCAGCCTATTCTTTAGGTTGCGAGAGCGCAGGCGAGATAATTTGTAAGAAGTTTTAACATTTTTCCGTTTTAAAAAAATTGTCTAACTTGCCGCTCAATGGCATTTTTTTCACAATATTTTTGACAACAAATTTTCAATGTCTGAAAATTTATACACGTTTTTGACATGACACAAGAAAATTTTTCACTAAAAAATTACAACACTTTCGGCATTGAAGTTTTTGCAAAAACATTTCTGAGCATTGAAAATGAGGCGGAATTGGAAAAATTGCCTGCCGAATGGAAGCAGAATGCCCTAATTCTCGGCGGCGGAAGCAATATCCTTTTCACACAAAATCCCGAAAACCCTGTTCTTCACATTGACATAAAAGGTATTGCCGTTTTGGAAGAAAATGAAGATTTTGCCCTTGTCAGCGCGAAAGCAGGTGTAAAATGGCATGATTTCGTCATGTTTTGTGTCGAAAATAATTGGGGCGGTTTGGAAAATCTTTCCCTCATTCCCGGCTCCGTGGGTGCAGCTCCTGTTCAAAATATCGGTGCTTACGGTGTTGAAATTAAAGATTGTATGCTTTTTTTAAGGGCTTTTGACAAAAAAAATTCAGCATTTGTCCGGCTCGAAAATGAAGACTGTCATTTTGCTTATCGCGACAGTATTTTTAAGTCAGCAGAAAAAAATCGCTATATCATTACGGAAGTTTGTTTTAAACTTCATAAAAAAAATTACCGCCCGAAAACGGAATACGCCGCTCTTCGACAATTTTTAAAATCTTCTTCGGAGGAAGATTTCAGTATCAAAGCGGTTTCCGATGCGGTTATTGCCGTGAGAATGAGCAAATTACCTTCGCCCGAAGTTTTGGGTAACGGCGGAAGTTTTTTTAAAAATCCCGAAATTTCAATTCAAAAAGCGGAAGAATTAGCAAAAATACACCCCGAAATGCCGCAATATATCGGAAAAAATTCCTGTAAAATTGCAGCCGGTTGGCTTATCGAAAAAGCAGGTTGGAAAGGCGTTCGTGAGGGCAACGTCGGCACTTACCCTTTGCAAGCCCTCGTAATCGTGAATTACGGAGGGGCAAAAGGCACTGAAATCCTTGCTTTTGCAGAAAAAATCAAACTTTCTGTCTTTGAAAAATTCGGCATCAGACTTGAAACAGAAGTTAATTTTTTTTAATTTTTATATTACTTTTGGTAACTGTTTAGCCGGTTTGCCCATGAATGTAGCACGAACTTTAGCCGGCGACCTTGTATTCGCTTGTTGCGGGGTATCTTCCTCCAAATCCGCCGGCTAAAGCTTGCGGTACATTCCGGCTAAACAGTTGCACTTTTTGCACAACACATTCGGTTTGACATCACAAATG
>JBPOJO010000072.1:0-2297 GCA_052033485.1 Bacteroidota bacterium
AATATTCAAACCGAAAGCCAAAACTATTCAGCGCAAGAAAATATAATGCCCAAAAAACGTTTTGGATTCCACGCCGGAATTTTGACTGCAATTGCTTTTTTTGTCATTTCTACGGGTGTTTATCAAATTTTTGCTTTGCAAAATGAGCGCGATATTGTTCACAAAGAAAAATCTCAATTAGCCGCGCAGAAAGCCGAAATTGAACCGCTTTTATACAGTGTAAAACGTGTCAAAAGCGAATTTAATGCGAGGGTAATGAAAATCGAAATGACAAACGCACCTGAAAAACACGAATCTATACAAAATTTCAATACGGAGTTGATACTGAATGAAATCTACAATCAAAGTTTCATTCACAACAATAAATCTTGGTCTTTGCCTTTCGACGTAAAGGGAGAAGACCGAAGTGCGCGTACGTTTTCGCCCGAATCATTTCCTTTGAAATCAAACATTCAAATCGTCAATCAACCCGTCATCGCGGCGGGTAAAATGACTTTGCGCATGAACCTTTTCAATAACGGAAATCAAACACTTTACATTTCGGGTTTTGAGTTGCGCGTCATTCCGCCTGCTTTAGCCTTGCACACCGACAGTATCGTTGCGGGCAAATGGTTTGCCGCGGCTGACCGCGTTTGTAAAGAAGATATTTTTGAGGCGAAACTGACGGAAGGAAAAACGCTCTACGCATTTACACTCAACCAAGTCCCGCTTCCGGCTCAAACTCCCTACTTTTTCACTTTTGATGTTCATGTTGATGACGGCAAGAAGCAACTTTACGCTTACGAAATCTACGCAAAACTTACCGACGGACGCGGAAACCGCTCGGAGATACGCTGTCAAAAATCCCGATTTTGGATTGCGGATTTTAAATAAAATGCAGAATAAGCAGGCGCAAATTATACGTAAAAAAACACCCAAAAAAAGTCGCGCCCCGAAAAACACCGAAAATGCAGTTTTTTTTTTGTTTTAAAATCCGGAATTCCGGAGAATTCCTTTTTTGTGCACGGAATTCTCCGGAATTTTGCTTTGTACGTTTCACTTTTCACCCTAAAAATTTTCAAAAATGAAAACCCTCTTTATTTTCATCGGACTTTTTACGTTCGTCAATCTTTCGATTTTTGCGCAGAGCTTCGGCGAGGAGGAACTTGAGCTTATCCGCGAGGAAGCGGAGCACGTCATGCAGGAGTACATCGCACATTCCGCGAGTATCGGCGATACGCAATACGAGTACGCCGTCCGAGCGCAATCTTTCGGAAAAGCCTTTCTCAAATGTTTTTCCGAACCCGACAACGCTACTATCTGCACTAATGACCTCGACCCTACCGGAACGACAAGTAAAACGCACTCGCCGAAAGACTATTTGAGCAATATGCTCACTTGGTACAACAAAGGTTTTACCGTCCGCTTTCTCACCGATTATAACATCAGTACTCCGAAACAAAACAACGGCGTTTGGTTCGTTTCCGTGAAAACTCAAAAAGAAATCGGCGGTATCTATAATCCCGAAGGCAAATATTTCAGAAAGCGGTATGACTTGGAGTTTCTTATCAGTTTCAAAAGAAACAACGGCGTGATGACCGATTTTCGTATCGGCAAAATCTCCGTTACAAACGGAAACACGCCCGCGCCCGTGGTGAATGACGAGCCGAAAACAGCAGAGGATTATTATGTGAAAGGAGATGAATATTATCAGCGTGGAGATTATACACAAGCTCTTCCCTTTATTAAAAAAGCCGCTGACTTGGGACTTGCAAAGGCTCAAAATCGAATTGGATATATGTATCGTAACGGATATGGAGTAACACAAGACTATTACGAAGCTGTCAAATGGTACAGAAAAGCGGCGGAGCAGGGGGATGCATTGGGACAAAGCAACTTGGGATATATGTACGAAAAGGGCTATAGCGTAAGACAGGATTATTCCGAAGCCGTTAAATGGTACAGAAAAGCGGCGGAGCAGGGGGATGCAAGGGGACAAAGCAACTTGGGAGTAATGTATGAAAACGGCTATGGCGTAACACAAGATTATACCGAAGCCGTCAAATGGTACAGAAAAGCGGCGGTGCAGGGGAATGCAAGAGCACAGAACAACTTGGTTACAATGTATTTTTATGGCTATGGCGTAACACTAGATTATTCCGAAGCCGTTAAATGGTACAGAAAAGCGGCGGAGCAGGGGAATGCAATCGGACAAAGCAAGTTGGGAGATATGTATGAAAACAGATCTGTCGAGAGACATGATTATTCAGAGTGGTTTAAAGCGTAAAGATATCCGGCGTCGCAGGGTCATGAAAGAG
>JBPOJO010000708.1:0-3120 GCA_052033485.1 Bacteroidota bacterium
GCCGGACAAATTATGGGCATATTCGGACGAATCGCAGCTTGAAGTGAATCATTTGATTACAACCGGCAGCTTTGAACCCCTCTCATATCACACAAAACTGCGAATGTATTCGCGTATTGTAGCGCACCCGCAGGAGCTGAAAAATGCAAAAGGTGAATTAAACAGTGGTTTGAATCGCACATACAGCCTTCAAATTTTTGATGAGAATTTACAAATAAGGGGCGAGGTTAAATTACCGAAAAATTTCAATTGGATTTTTGCGGTAAGTATTCCCGAGGGCTATCTTGCGGCAGGTTGGGCTGAAAATACCATTCAGGACGATTATTTGCCTTATACGTATAGGTTTGTTTTGAAAAGCAATAAACGACAGGCTTTTTAAAAGTTTGTTCAAAATTTTCAAAATTTTTAACGAATAAAAACTTGGAAAGCTATTTTTTTTTTTTGATTTGCGCGTCCATGTTGAATTCGGACGTTTGTTTCACTTAAAAAACTATTTACAAAAGGAAAATCAGTTCTGCTTTTGCTTTGTGTGCAATTGTCTTTTTTTCGACAAGTTCATTTACATTTTCCACAGTGTGGGAAAATAAACAAGAGCCTAATTTAGCTTTCAATTCGGGAGTTTGCCCTTGTCATTCATCAGCAAACGCTTGTCTATCAGGCTCTCTAATATCTCTCAGAAACAGGTGCAGTTGTGATTTTTATGATTGCGCAAGAATTGAGCCTATAGAAATAGATATCCCAAATTGATAATCAGGCAACTGTTTAGTCATTTAGTACCGTCGACTTTCTTCCGGCAAAAAGTAAATGTACAACGGACTTCAGTCCGTTAAATGCAGCTCGATTTAACGGGCTAAAATTTCGTTGCACATTTGCTGTTAAACAGTTAGCCTTTTTTAATAATTTTAACTATTTTTCAAATGCAGCTATATGCGTTTGAAAAATTCTTTTTTTATGTTTACTCCTTTAAACAGATATTCATGCAAAAATCACTTTTCGCCTTGTTGTTCTTATTTTTGGCGGCTTGCGTACAAGAAAACGAAAGTCAAAAACCGATAGCTGTTTTTTCCGAAAGTGCCCAAAATATTCAAAAAACGCTTCAAACCGATACTGTTTTTTTTGAAAACCCTGAAATGTCAGGAGTCGGGTTTTGGGAAAAAGAAGGCGATTATTTACTTTTTTTTGACCAAAAAAAAATCAAAGTTTTTGTCCATGACCTCAACGGAAAACTCCTCTCTACACATCTTTCGAAAGGAAAGGGACCCGGTGAAGTTGAAAATTTTCAAGATTATTGTCGTACGGGCGAAAAACGTTTGATTTTTTCTGCTTGGAAAATATTTATTTTCGACTTAGACTGGAAATTTCTGCAATCCGTAAGCATTGATTGGAACGAAACGCGCTCTGTTGAAGAAATTGAAAATGCCCCCCAAACGACATATAACGGCATTTATGAGCTTAATTATTTCGAAATGCAAAGCTTTTCGCTCGACGGCGGCAAGACAGTTTTTTTGCCTGTATCCTCTTCACACCCTAAAATTAACCCTTGGACAAGTAAAGAATATTACCAAAATGCCCGAATTTTAGCGCAAATTGACTTGTCAAATGGAAAATTGCTCAAAACACTCGGACGACGCAGCAAAATTTATCAAAATTATTCCTTTATTCCGAGTTTTGATTATTTCAAATCTTTTCCCGACGGAGACAGTGTTTTTTTGTGTTTTGAACCCGACGCACTCATTTACCGCTGCAACAACAACGCCGAGCCCGATTTCGCTTTCGGAATTGAGGGGGAAAAAATGAATACACATTACAAAACAACACAAAAATACGAGGATGGCGAGCGTATTCTTTGGCAGGAGCGCATCGAAAAAGGCTATTATGCAGACATTTTTAAGGAAGGAAATTATTTTTTCAGAAAATATTTTACAGGCGCAAACGCAGAAAACGGCAACATACAAAGCGCGTTTTTGCAAATTTACGAGCATTTTAAACTGATAGTCCTTGTGCCTGTCAGTACGACATTCAAAGTGCTTGGCGAAAAAGAAGGTATTTTTTACGCCTTTTCACACGGAAACGAAACCGACAACAAACAATTTCTCGTCAAATTTTCTTTAAAAAAATGAAAACAATTTTTTTTATTTTCTGTTCCTTTTGCCCGTTTGTTTTGCCGGCACAGGTTTTTAAAATCATTTCACAAATTGAAAAATCCCCCGTTCCGCATGCACACATTTTTTGTTCGGGAGAGAATGTTTTGGTCAGCGATGCGCGGGGAATATTTTTTGCCGACAGTTCAATTTGTTCCGAATTTGAGATTACGGCTGTGGGTTTTAAAAAACAAAAATTCCGTTATTCGGACGCAATAAAAAACGGAAATTGCCTCTTTTTGTTGCCTGACACGCTTTTTTTTCCCGAAACCGAAATTTTTTCGGAAGATTATATTCGCGCTTTGCGAAAAAAAATCAAAAAAAATTTCAACCGCAATTACTCCGGTATTCCGTATCGCGCCGAAGGAATTTTTGAATCTGAAACACATTTAGATGGTGCAAAAACAGATAAAACCGTAAATTTCGTTTATCATTCAGAGGGCGAAAACGAAAAAATGCTCGCCGATAAATTTCGATATCTTGCTTTTGATTGGGCAAAATTTGAAAATTCGGCTTTTGAACACGAGCGTATGAGTTTAAACTCATTTTTTTTGACAAAAAAAAGAATATTTTTTGCCGTTTTTTTTGATAAAAATATCATCTTTTCTGAGCCTAAAACAGTCAATTTGAACGGAAAATCAGGCATTAAACTCAACTTTAAATATTTTGAAAATGACATTCCCTCTGAAGGCAGTATTTGGGTAAATACGCAAAACTATGCCGTTGAACGCATCGAACACCGTGAAAGCACGACAGCAAGTGCTCAAAAATTCGGTAATAAAAATGAAAATGCGCGCGTAAAAAAAGAAACAAGAACATTGCAAATACATTTTGTCAAAGCGGGAACGCACTATCGTCTCGGAAATTTTTTCGCTGAAATTGCACAAGATTTGGAAAATGAAAAGAATGAAATTTTGCAAAAAAAGACCCGTTTGAGTTTCGGCATCAAAAAATATTCACAAGAAATATTGAATGAGGA
>JBPOJO010000251.1:0-2248 GCA_052033485.1 Bacteroidota bacterium
GAAATTGAAAGAAAGTATACCCAAAAAGAAATCAGTTTGAAACGCGGTGATTTGATTTATCTCACTACGGACGGTTATGTCGACCAAAATAATTCCGAAAGAATCAAATTCGGAACATTGAAATTTAAAAATATTCTCAGACAAGTATGTCGATATTCCATGAAAGAACAAGAGCGCGTTTTGCTTGAAGAAATGAAATGACACCAAGAAAAAGCCGAACAACGCGACGATATTGCTATTATCGGTATCAGGCTCTAAATTTATTTTATGCAAAAGTTCCGACAATTTGACGACATTTTTATCGCTGCATTTACAGCTAAGGCTCAAAAATACGCACCGATTGATTTTTTCCCTGCGGCTCATCGCGAGAATCAAGAATTTTTTTTTGCAGCCCTTGTGAATTATTTTTTTAAAGAAAAAAAAAATAACCATGCCTTACCTGCGACGATTAAGTGCGAACTTTTTGCCGAAGGCTTTCAATATGAAACAATCAATGCCCTTTTTTCACTGATTGAAAACTATGACCTTCCGGAGCAGATGCTAACGTCAAAAGTTTTACAAAAAGTGCTTTTTAGGAACAGTTTTCGGTTTATTCTTGCAGATTTGTACGAAATTCGTATGCTCAACGTCAATACTTTTTCGGAATCACCCGAAACGGAAGCGGCAGTAGAAGTCATGGCGGATTATGCAAAAGAAAACGGTTGTTTTAAACGCGAACGCCTGTTTCATAACGAGCATTCGCGTTTTGCTTATTTTCTCTCCTCACAAATCTTGCCCGAAAAAATGCGCGATTACAGCGGAAATACGCTTGTTTTGCTCTGCGGTGGCAGCGAAAAAATGCAGGAAAATTATTTAGCCGAAAACAATTTCAAACAGTATGAGCAACTGAACTTTTGGCAAGGAGTTTTATCCGACACCGATGTTGTTTTGGACAAAAATATCATGCAGCCGCTTTATGAACTTGCCGAGCAAGCCATCGAAGACGGTTTGCCGATTGTGCTTTTCGCACCTTTTTTTCTGCCGAACGAACGCTCATTTTGGGCAGCAAAAGCCTTGAAAAACAAAATGAAATTGCGAATAATTGCTTTTATTCCTAAAAATGAGAGTACTTTTTTTGAAGAAGTTCCTTTTAGTGCCGATTTTTATTTTCAAAATTTTATTCTGCCGGACAAGTCCGAATGTCATCGTTTGGATATTGTCGAAAAATAATGTAAAGGTAACACAAGCATCTTGCTTGCGATAATCGGCTGTATATTTTTCTTGAAAAGAATTATCGAAAAAACTTTTTTTTATCATTTTTGTTATCAAAATTATCCGCAACGCGAAAAATACGCTCAATGGCAAACAAAAATATCATTACAACCGACAAAGTTTCGCGCATTTATCAAATGGGCGGTGAGACGATTTACGCCTTAAAATCCGTTTCTATTAAAATTGACAAAGGCGAATATGTCGCTTTTATGGGACCTTCCGGCTCGGGCAAATCAACTTTAATGAACATTATCGGCTGCTTGGACACTCCCTCGGGCGGAACGTACATTTTGAACGGAAAAGATGTGAGCACTATGAGTGAAAATGAGCTTGCCGATGTGCGTAACAAAGAAATTGGTTTTGTTTTTCAGACATTTAACCTTCTGCCGCGTGCTTCTGCCCTCGAAAATGTCGCTTTACCGCTCATTTACGCAGGAATCAGCAAAGAAGAACGCATTCGACGCGCTCAAAAAGCTTTGAAAGATGTCGGACTTTTGGACAGAGCCAAACACAAACCGAACGAACTTTCGGGCGGGCAAAGGCAAAGAGTCGCGATTGCGAGGGCTTTAATTAATCAGCCGAGTATAATCCTTGCCGACGAACCGACCGGAAACTTAGACACCAAAACTTCCTACGAAATCATGGCTCTTTTGGTCAAATTGCATGATTTGGGCAACACAATCATCATGGTTACGCACGAGGAGGACATTGCAAGGCACGCGCACCGCATTATTTCGCTCCGCGACGGCTTGATTGAAGCTGATATTCAAAATAACAATATTATAAAGCCCGAACCGGCAAAAGAAAATATTGAATAAATTTTTTTACCGATTTCTGCCCTAAAATGCCTTTGAACTAAGATTTTTGCCTTAAACTTTATTAATTTTTTCCTAAGCCGCGTTTTTACTTCGTAATTGCAACACTTTCAATTAATTTTGCTTCTTGAAATTAAGTCAGCAAAACAATGAAATTTTTTTTAAAACCGCTTTTGTGGATT
>JBPOJO010000098.1:0-2317 GCA_052033485.1 Bacteroidota bacterium
CGACTTTTTCGGTTGCACTGCAAGTCCGTTTGTAGAAACTCCCTCCGTCGCTTGTGTCCTCTCCCGCCGTTTCTTGTGTCCTCACAAGCGACTTTTTCGGTTGCACTGCAAGTCCGTTTGTAGAAACTCAAACAACTGCGGTCAGATTTATTTTCACAATTTGAACAAATACTTAGCAGCATTTAAGCTTTATTTATTGTATGCAAGATTTGCAAAAAAAAGCGAAAAATTGTTAAATTAAAGTTGTTGACGTATTTTTTTTTGAAATTTGGCATTATTTAATCAAATCTCCGAAAGAATTGATTGTTTTTCAAAAAATGAGGAATGTTATGAAAATCTTTAAAATTTTTCTTGCAGTTTATCTGTCATGTGTGTTGTTTTTCTTTTCTGCGGCAAACGCACAAGCGCAACCGGATTGGGGCACAGTCGACCCCGGAAAAGCAAAAGAGGAGTATGCCAAATTGCAAGACGGCTTCAGAGCCAAACAATTCGACGAATTAACCATTCAGGCAGCCGAGTGGTTGCTCACAAATGCCCCCAATCACAGCGAAGGTCTCTACAAAATGGCTATTGAATGTTACCAAACGCTTGAAAAAAATGAAAAAGACCCCGCCAAAAAAACCACTCTTCGCGACAAAGTTATGCAGTTGTATGACACGCGCATTGAAAAAAAATTCTACAAAGACGAAGCCGATATTTTGATGAGAAAAGGCTACTTGGCGTATTTTTATTGGGCTGACCGTCCCGAAAAAGTTGAAGTTTTGTATGATTTGTACAAAAAAATCTACGAACTCAACAAAGACAACACGCCTTATTCGCAGCTTACTTATTTAATGGATTTATCTTGCTCTAAAAAAAATAAAGGGCAAATGACTGAAGACGAAGTACTTGATTGTTTCGACAAACTCAGCGCGACGGCTGACAACAACATTGCTGCCGGAAAAGAAGCTGCGAATTGGACAAGCACAAAAGAAAATATCGGTAAAATTTTACTCTCTTGCGTCAAAATTGATTGTGATTTCATTACCAAAAATTACATTCCGAAAGTAGATGCAAACCCGAAAGATGAGGCTTTTGTCAAAAAAACGATGGCTTACCTTATTTCGGCTAAATGCTACGATAACCCTGCGTTTCTTTCAGTAGCCGAAAAATTGTATGAAATCAATAAAGACCCGCAACTCGGCAGTACGATTGCAAAATTGTATTCAAGAGAAAAAAAATTAGACAAAGTGCAAGAATGGTATTTGAAAATCGTGGAGCAACTCACCGATGCCAAGGAAAAATCTGACATTTACCTCACCCTTGCCAAAATTTATCAATCGAACAACAACAAAAGCGAAGCAAGAAAATACGCTTTGAAATCTGCCGAAGCCGAAAAATCCAATGTCGGAGAGGCTTACGAAATGATTGGCGACCTCTATATGTCGAGCTATGAAATTTGCAAAGGCGGCAATGCAGTCGAAGCAAGAGCAGTTTTTCTCATCGCTTATGATATGTACGCAAAAGCGGGCGCAAGCGGAAAAATGGCTTCTGCCAAAGCGCAATTCCCCTCAAAAGAGGATATTTTTACCTTAAATATGGTGGAAGGTTCTCCGATAGCAGTCGGTTGTTGGATTGGCGGCTCATCAACTTTGCGCGGTCGTTGATTTTTTGAAAAAAAAATTCAAAAAATTCTTCAAAACATTTGGAATTTAGAATCTCGCTCCCTACCTTTGTGCCACCTTAAAAAAGGGTTGTTAGCTCAGTTGGTTTAGAGCACTACCTTGACAGGGTAGGGGTCGATGGTTCGAATCCATTACAACCCTCGATTTTTCGGGTTCATAGCTCAGCCGGTTCAGAGCACCTGCCTTACAAGCAGGGGGTCCAAGGTTCGAATCCTTGTGGACCCACACAAAGCGACTTAAACGAAAGTTTGAGTCGCTTTTTTTATGCGCACTTACTTTTGAGTTTTTTTTGAGTTTTTTCAGAAAATTACATCCGTAACATGCAGCGAATCGGCAAAATTTCATAATTCTTTGACGAACCGCCCTTGTTTGGCAGGATACAAACAAGTCGTAATTTTTTTTATACGATTGAAAATCGGAAACTGTTTAGCCGGAGTGTACCGCGAGCGAAAGCTCGCGGTACACTCGCAAGCTAAAGCTCGCGGTACACTCGCAAGCTAAAGCTCGCGGTACACTCGCAAGCTAAAGCTCGCGGTACATTCGCAAGCTAAAGCTCGCGGTACATTGTGAAACTAAACGCCGATGTAGGTGAGGAAACAAAAACGGCGGCATAGTTATGTATCACATGGTAGAGAGAGCTGAGGAACGTCGTG
>JBPOJO010000582.1:0-2157 GCA_052033485.1 Bacteroidota bacterium
ACTCGTTCGTAAAGTTGTTGAATATTGGCCAAATACAATGCCCCTTCGGAATGTGCGCGTTCGGGTTCGCCGCGAAGATAAAACTGCATTTCGGGTTTGAAAAGCCATTCCAAGTGTCGGGGCATAAAAGGCAAACCCGAACGGAAAATGGCACCGTCGCCAAAGTCTGTTTTTAATCTGTCATAAACAATCACGTTCGGCGCAAGGACAAGGAAAGTATTTGCGTAGCTTTCACCGCCGCGTTGGTAGTTCGCAAATTGCCATACGACAGACATTGCCATGACAAAAGTTTTGCCGCTGCCGGTTGCCATTTTTACACAAAAGCGCGCAAAATCATCGTTTGCGGGCAAGGGAATATTTTTTAAATCAAAAGCATATTTTTCCAAAAGTTCTTTGCGCGAGCGAATTTTTTCTTTTTCGAAAATAAAAATCAATGTTTCCATTGCTTCGCGCTGTGCCTTATGAAAGGCAAATTTTTTTCCGTTGCTCAAAATGTGGTCGGTTTCGAACCAAAAATTGAGCAATTCGCGGGTAACGTCCGTTATTTCGGGGTAATTTTGGTTCTTCCAATCACGCACCGCTTGTCGTATGGCGGGCACACAAACGGCGGTTTTCAATTGTTCTTCAATATTGAAAAAACCTTCTTCTTGTTTTTTAGATTTTTTTGCCATCAGATTGCGTATTTATTTTTAACCATTCTTGCAAATGCAGCGTATTCACCACCGTTTTTAACTCATTTTCTTCTTCTTTGCTTCGGTTTTTCTTTTTTGACAATTGCAAATAGCGGTCAAGCTGCGCTTGCGTTTCGACGGAATAAGGCGAAACCAAACCGAAAGCCGGACTTTGCAAAATTTTATCAACGTGCATAAAAGCAACATCATTGACAAGTTTTGCCGTCATTTTGCCCTCTTCGAAAAGAAAGCGATAGCTCAGTGCGTCCGCCCCTGCGCCCGCAGCAATTATAGGACTGTGAGTCGCAACAATAAATTGAATATTGGGAAACAAACGGCGAAGAGAAACGGGAATTGCTCGCTGCCAAACAGGATGCAAATGAATATCCAATTCATCAATCAAAACAATTCCTTCCTCTGAAAGCGGATTTTCACTTTCGGGAAAATGGTCTATCATACGCCAAACCAAATCACCGAGCAAAGCCAAAACACTGCGGTAGCCGTCACTCAAATTAAGCGTTGCGACTTTTTTGCCCGTAACGTCAAACATAATTTTACCGTCTTCGGAGACGGAATTAAAACTTACGCCCTCCGGCAAGATTTGATTAACGGCGGCAATCGCTATGTCCATCTGACTTTTTGCTTGTGATTTTCCGTTGCCGTCTCCTTTTGCAATGCGATAATCCAAATAAACTAACCACTGTTCAAAAGATGTGAGGGCTTCGTCTTCTTTGAATTGCGTTCCGAAATTTCCGAAACGCTCCTGCGAAGTGAGCATCGGCACAATGACCCGATTTTCGCGGGTCAAACGGCGAAAAGCTCCGTAACCTGCTGCAAACCAACCTTTACCTTTTGAGGCAAAAGCATTTTCTTTGAGCCATGTCAGGCGACGGTCTGTTTTTTCGATAAAAACAGGCTCGGAATACATTCTGTTTTGCACCGTCGTTTTTTACGTTCCCGTTACGTAATAGGAATAGGAAAAACTTTTTGTTTGTTTTTCTTTGCCGAAAACACCCGGGTCGTTCAAACCTTGATGTATTTTGAGAGTCATTTTGCCGGGTAAGCCTTCATTTCTGACCCAACCATAAGGGACAGGCAAAAGTTTGTTGACGTTTTCGGGTCCGGCAAGCAAAAGCCCTAAAGCCTGCAAAACGGTACTTTTACCGCCGCCGTTTTCACCCAAAAGCGTTACCCACATAGCCGGTTTTTTTTGAGCGAAAAAATTCAATTGAATTTCGTCAAAACCTTTAATGTTTTCTATTTTCAGTTCTTCCGCAAGCATTTTTTTTTAAATTTTACAGCCAAAAATTTCTTACACGGGTGCGAATCAAATGTCAATTTCCAATGCTTTTGTCGTGTCATTGCCCAAAATATCAATGACTTTGACCAAAACAATGAATTTTCCTTTGCTTTCGTATTCGTTGCGTGCGGTAAGTTCAATTTTCGGATTTTGTTTTGTGCGATAGCTTTGCCATTCATTGTGAAA
>JBPOJO010000044.1:0-12389 GCA_052033485.1 Bacteroidota bacterium
CTTCCAAACCTGAAACATTTGAAGAAAAATCTTTTCCGACTGTTCCCGCGCCGAGAGTAGTTTTGATGTCAGCAGTTGTAGGTGTGCGGTTGGTTTTTGACCAAACGTGTCCGTGCTCCGTGATGCCTTCACCGCCGGTAATTTTGCCTGCAATCGCAAAAGTTGTTGTTTGAATATCAGAAGCTGCACCCGTAACAACTACCGGTCCGGCAGAAGTAGCAGTTTTTTTCGTTTTGAAAGTTACTGTTTTCAAACCGTAAAAAGTGCCTTTTGAAGTTGTAACATACATTCTGACTGCGTAATCAGTTTCTTCGGCTAAGCCGCTGATAGACGATGTGAAAGAGCCTGCTTTGATTGCACCTGAAGCGGGCATTTTAGTGCCGCTGCCAACTGTCGGTGCCGAAGTGCCTTTTGCATAAACGTGTCCGTATTCGGTTGCGGTAAAGCCCGATGCAAGTTTAACAATCGTTCCCGTAACTTTTGCAGTTGTTTCTGCAACGTCTGATACTGCATCATCTTTAACAACTACATTTGCGTTATTCGCATCTGTTGTGCCTTCAAGAGCAATGTCTACCGGTGTAGGGGTTGTTGTGCTGTCGCCGCCCCCGCTTTTACAAGAAAAAACCGTACTTGCTGCAATCGCGAGAAATGCGTAAGCGTAGTGTTTAAATTTAAAATTCATAATTGAAAATTTAGTTTTACAAAACTTTATTGCTCAAATTTAGCGTTGTTGAAAATAAAAAGCAAACTTTTGGGCAAAAAATTATTTTTTTAACACGTCTTTGCCAATTCGCAGCTTATTATGTTCGTTTTTCTAAACTTTTTTGAAATAATAATAAACTTTTGAAGTTGTGCTGAGGCGTTTGTAGAAAACCAAGTTATTTTCGTCGACTTTGTCTAAGAATAAAAAATCGGTGAAAAAGGGTTTCAGTTCCAAAACATTGCCGGAAGATAATTTCCACAAACCGTTAGTCGTTTTTTCGGCGAGCGGTCCGCTGACAATCGTGCCTACGTTGTACGTGAAAGTAAAACTTTTGCCGTCGCTGTCCTTTTGTTGATTAGCGTAAATGGTTAATTTATCGTCTTTTTCGTAAGCATAAATTAACTCATCGGTTTGATTGAGTTTGACGGAATAAAGCAACCAAGTTTTTTTGTCGTCGTTATGCAAATATGTAGTAACGGCAACGGGTTTATCGGTAAAAGTAACCTTAACCGTTTTTTCAACTTTGCCGCGCTCGTTTTCACCAAAAAGCACAATGGTTTGCACCCCTGCCGTAGTTGAGCTGATTTCCGATGAGGGCGTTGCCGAACTTCCGCTGTTCGACAATGCCGTACCGTTTGCCGTGAATCCTGATTTTGTAACCGTTCCGACGATTTTCCCTTTCAAAACGACCTTCGTGCCTACAAAAACAGTGGTGTCCGCCGTCGGACTTGTTATTGTAACAAGCGGGAGGGGAACTTCGGGGTTGACATTTTGCGGAGTGGCAGTTTCTTTTTTACATGAAAAAAAAACAAGGCTGAACAACGCTAAACAGAGAAAAAATGAATTTACTTTCATTGCAAAATTTATTTCCTGATGAATATTTTTAAAAAATGCGTTTTTTGAAGTTAATTTTTTCAAAAAACGAAGCAACACAAAAAAAACTGTGTCGCACTTTTGGCTAAAAGGCAAAAGCGATGCAAGTTACGAATTTTCGTCAAAAAAACTGTATTCAGACTGTTAAATTCTTACTTAAAAATCTAAAATGAAATGTAACGCAGTTTTGGGAAAGGTTTTATTTTAATCCCTTTTTGAGGCTTGCGAAGACACAAGCGAGGGCGAAACCGGCTTGATTTTGGAAAATCGAATTACTAAGCCGTTCTTTGTGCGGGAAATATCTCCCGCAGCATTAGAAAAAACCCAAATCAAAGTGAAAATTGATTTGGGTTTTTTGCAATTATGTTGAAAAAAGACTGATATTTAGGCTTCAGTATCGTTTTCTTCGCCTAAATCTTCTTCCGGTGCTTCATTAAGCGGTGCGTCGAGAATGTCTTCTTCCGACAATGTGCCGGGGTCGACCAAAACCGACGTATCCGTTTCGACTTCCGCATCGCGCTCGGTTTTTGCAATCGCCGAAATTTGGTCATCTTCGCCCAAGCGAATAAGGCGCACACCTTGTGTTGCGCGTCCCATAATGCGTAAATCAGAAACGTGCAAACGTATCATCACGCCCGATTTTTTGATAATCATTAAATCGTCGTTGTCCGTAACATCTTTAATGCTGACCAATACGCCGGTTTTTTCGGTTACGTTGATGGTTCGAACGCCTTTGCCGCCGCGATTTGTGATTCTGTATTCGTCGAGGTCGGAACGTTTGCCGTAGCCTCTTTCCGATACAACCAACAAATCCGCACTGCCCCGTTCGATACAGACCAAACCGACAACTTTGTCGTTTTCTTTGTCTAAGGTAACGCCGTTTACGCCCGTAGCGGTTCTGCCCATCGGTCTGACTTTTGTTTCGGGAAAGCGAATTGCCCTACCCGAACGAATGCCGATAAGTACGTCCATTTTTCCGTTCGTGAGTTTAACGTCGAGCAAATTATCCCCTTCATTGATGCTGATAGCATTAATACCGTTAGAACGCGGTCTTGAATACTGTTCGAGAAGGGTCTTTTTGATAACGCCTTGCTCCGTGCAGAAAACAAGGTAATGCGAATTGACGTATTCTTGGTCGCCGAGATTTTTAACATTGATAATTGCGCGCACGTGCTCGTCTTTTTCAATGTTAATCAAATTTTGCATCGGTCGCCCTTTTGCGGTTTTCGCGCCTTCGGGAATCGAATACACTTTTAACCAATAAACGCGCCCGCTGTCGGTGAAAATGAGCAAATAACTGTGTGCGGAGGCAACAAACATGATTTCGGTAAAATCTTCATTTTTGAGTCCCGCGCCTTTTGCCCCCATTCCGCCTCGTCCTTGCGCTTTATATTCCGTCAGCGGCGTTCTTTTAGCATATCCGTCATGCGAAACGGTGATGACCATGAGGTCGTCGGCGATGAAATCTTCCATGCCGAGTTCGGTGTCATCAGTTAAGTAAATAATTTCGGTGCGCCTTTTGTCGCCGTATTTGTCTTTAATTTCTTTTAATTCATCGCGAATAATTTGTCTGCGCAAACCCTCATCGGCAAGAACTTGGTGATAATAGTCAATTTTTGTCAAAAGTTCTTTATGCTCATTGACAATTTTATCTCTTTCCAATCCTGTCAACCTTTGTAAACGCATATCCAAAATCGCTCGCGCCTGCATATCCGTAAATGCGAATTTAGAAATTAAGCCTTCGCGCGCGCCGTCGGCATCTTTTGAGCCGCGAATATGCGCAATGACTTCCTCTATAATGTCTAATGCTTTGAGCAAACCTTCTAAAATGTGCGCTCTTTTTTCTGCTTCCGCCAAATCATGTTTGGTTCGACGAACGATTACATCGAGGCGATGTTCGATGTAATATTTAATCATGTCCTTGATTCCGAGCGTATAGGGGCGACCTTTTACCAAACAAACGTTATTCACGCCAAAGGAAACTTGCATCGCCGTTTGTTTGTAGAGGTGATTGAGGACGATGGTTGAATTTCCGTCGCGTTTCAAATCAATGACCATGCGCATACCGTCGCGGTCAGATTCGTCGCGAACTTCGGAAATGCCGTCAATTTTTTTATCATTCACTAACTCTACGATTTTTTCGTAAAGATTAGCTTTGTTGACTTGATAGGGAAGTTCGGTAACGATAATACTTTCACGCCCGTTTTTGGGGTCGGTTTCAATTTTTGTAACCGCACGAATAATAACTTTGCCGCGCCCGGTTTCAAAAGCACTGCGAATCCCGTTATAGCCGTAAATAATGCCGCCTGTCGGAAAATCGGGACCTTTGACGTGTTTCATCAAGTCGGGAATCGTCAAATCGGGATTGTCCATGTAGGCATAAATACCGTCAATGACTTCCGAAAGATTGTGCGGGGGCATGTTGGTTGCCATACCGACGGCAATACCGGAAGAGCCGTTGATGAGCAAATTCGGGATTTTGGCGGGCAAAACGGAAGGTTCTTTGAGTGAATCGTCAAAGTTGGGCTGAAAATCCACGACATTTTTTTCCAAATCTGCCAACAATTCGTCGGAAATTCGAGCGAGTCGGGCTTCGGTGTAACGCATTGCGGCAGCGTTATCACCGTCGACAGAGCCGTAGTTGCCTTGACCGTCCACAAGCATATAACGCAAAGCCCACGGCTGCGCCATGCGCACCATGGTTTCATAGACCGCGCTGTCGCCGTGCGGGTGATATTTACCGAGCACTTCACCGACGATACGAGCTGATTTTTTGTAGGGTTTATTCCACGGAAGACCTAATTCCGACATTGCATATAAAATGCGGCGATGAACGGGCTTCAATCCGTCGCGAACGTCCGGCAGGGCGCGTGAAATGATGACGGACATTGAATAATCAATGTACGCGCCGCTCATTTCGCTTTCTATACTTACCGGAATAATATTTTCTTGATTCGACATGGCTTAAAAATAAACAAAAACTCCTGACCGAAGCCTTTTCGGTTAATTTTTTTAACCTACAAAGAAAATGATTTTTTTTTTCATAAACAAAAAAACGAGCCTAAAACTTTTGAAAAACGCATAATCATTCTCAAATTGCTTTATCTGACGCGGAAAACGGGCAAAACCGGCGTTTGTCGGATTGTTCGGGATTACAGCTCCGGCAACTTCGGAAATCTTCTCCACTTGCAGAGCAACTGACAAAGTCGCTTGTGAAGACACAAGCGGCGGGGCAAGGCATTATATAAAGTTGGCTTAGTTTTGAAATTGAATGATATTCTGCAACTTCGGGAATCCTCCTACTTCATTCCGCACACCATCAACTTTCCTTGTTTGGACAAACATGAAAGAATTTATGATGTTTTTGCAGCATTTTCTGTCAAAAAAATCAACATAATCGGTCAGATAATAAAAAAAACAAAATTATATTTGGTTTGTCAAAGTTAAAAAAACTTTTCGGACACGCTCTTTTTAGAAAAAATGAAAAAACTTCACAAAAACCACGCTAAAAAAGCCATAATTCTCCCACCCCAAACCTTAATAAATAAATCACAAAGGCGCAAACGCTGCCAACTAAATTACTCCCTCAAATTTTTATCCTCAAAAAAAGCCTTTTTAACGATTTTGCCGTGCTTCTCAAAAAAACATTTGAAAAAAAAGATGCTTTTCTGAAAATTATTCACTTTTTTTGCACAAAATTTACAGCCGCTGTACGAATTTCAATTTTATTTTTGAGCCATGAGCCTTGATGAAATTTTTATTAATTTTGCACAAAAACGAGTTTTGGTTATCGGAGATTTGATGCTTGATGCCTATATTTGGGGCAAAGTTGAGCGTATTTCTCCCGAAGCTCCCGTTCCCGTGGTGCATGTACAGAAAAGCGAATACAGGCTCGGCGGCGCGGCAAATGTTGCCAAAAACTTACGTGCTTTGGGCGCGCAAGCGGCTATCGCAGGCATTACGGGGGAGGACGCGGAGCGAGAAATGATGCTCTCCTTGCTTGCCGCCGAAAATATTTCTTGCGATTTTGTCGTCAAAGACCCTCAACGCCCGACAACCGTAAAGCAGCGCGTCATTGCGCACGCGCAACATTTATTGCGAATAGACAAAGAAAAAGACGATATTATTAAAGGCGAAGCGGCAAATGAACTCTTGCAAAAATGCCTCAAAAGTTTGAAAAACTACGATGCCGTTATCTTTGAAGATTATGACAAAGGTGCGTTGAGCCCTGATTTTATTCAAAAAATTATTCTTGAAGCAAAAAAATTCAACATTCCGACCATTATTGACCCAAAAAAACGTAACTTTAAAGCCTATAAAGGTGCGAGCCTTTTCAAGCCTAATTTGAAAGAGTTGCGCGAAGGACTTTTTATGGAGTTTAAACCCGGCACTTACGATTTTCCCGCACAACTTGCGGCGGCAAAAGAAAGTTTGGGCGTAGATAATTTAATGGTTACACTTTCAGAAGAAGGTGTTGCTTTTGTGGATAAAACAGGCAATTTCGGCAAAATTGCGGCGCACAAACGCGAAATTGCCGATGTTTCGGGGGCAGGGGATACCGTAGTTGCGCTCGCCGCCCTTTGCACAACGCTTGATTTGAATTTGCAACAAACGGCAGATTTATCGAATTTAGCCGGCGGATTGGTTTGTGAATTTTCGGGCGTTGTGCCGGTCGAAAAAGAAAAATTATTGAAAGAAGCAAAATTAAAATCCATCTTTTTCTGATGAAGTTGTACGGAAAATTGATATTGCTCAGCTCACTTTTGGTAGCCCTCACATGTCTGCCCTTGTATTATTTTGTCAGCACCGAAGCCGAGAAAAAATTGCAAGAACAAACCGCAACACAACTGACTGCCTTAGCCGAGAGCATTATTGACGACCTCGACAGATTTTTTTACGAAAGAAAAGCGGATTTGGCACAGTTGGCAGAAGAAGATATATTTCGCCGTGAGGATTCGACTGCAATTGCGTCGCGGTTACACGATGTTCGAAATCAAAATTTGCTCACGGCAAGTTGTTCCTACTTTGACCTCAATCGCCTTCGTATTTTTGACACGGAAAATGCCTCCGTCGGCAAAATTCATTCAAATACAAAATATTGGAGTTTGCTCAACGACAGCAGCGGCGTGGTCAATGATGTTTCTTTTTCCGAATCTTTGGGCGAAATTGTTTTGCATTTTGCCGCTTATACGCGCAATCGGGAAGGCGAAAAACAGGGCGTTATTGTTTCGCGTGTGCTCATTTCCCGAATGTACGAAATTTTCAGCCGTGATTTGGACGGGCAAATTTTTGAAAAATCCGGTATTGATGTGATGGACGAAGAGTTAAAATTACTCTATTCAAATTACAATCCCGAAGGTGTTTTGAAGCAAAAATACGCCAACACGGAAGTCATAGATTTTTTCAGAAAAAATAACAAACGTTTTTACCAATCGGGCGAAAAGGTCTATTTTACCGCCGTTTCGCAGGGTTATCTCAATCACAAAGGCAATCATTGGCGCGTCATTATCAGTTTGCCGGCGGATATCGCCTTTATGCAAATTTCGGATTTGCAAAATCAAATGCTCATTACCATGTTTGCCATTTTAGTTTTGGCAATTTTGCTCGCGCTCGCTTTTGCAAAAATCATTTCATCGCCCATCGTTTTGTTGAGCAAAGCCGCCGAATCGCTCGGTGCGGGACAAGATGATGTTAATTTTTCCATTGATTCTTCGGACGAAATCGGGCTTCTTGCCGAAAGTTTGAAAAAAATGGCTAAAAATTTGAAAAATACCATCGAAGAGCAAAAATTACTCAACGAAAAACTCAATTCTTCCAACGACGACCTCGCCTTAAAAGTCAAACAAACGGAAGAACAAAAATTGCACATTGAAGAGCAGACCGTTTTGCTGCAAAATGCTTTGGAGGAAATCAAACGCACCACGCGCGCCATGACCGACAGCATAAAATATGCGGAGCGAATCCAACGTTCCATGTTGCCCGAAAAAGAACTGCGCGATGAGGCGTTTCAACAGTCTTTTATCCTCTTTTTGCCGCGCGATATCGTCAGCGGCGATTTTTATTGGTTTGATGCCGTGCAGTCGAACGGAAAAAATTATTTTATTGTCGCGGCAGCGGATTGCACGGGACACGGCGTTCCGGGTGGATTTATGGCGTTGTTAGGGGCAAATTTGCTCAATACGATTGTGAATATTGAAAAAATTGTTACGCCCGAACTCGTTTTGAACGAACTCAACAAAGAAATAAAACGCGCTTTGCACCAAGAAACGCACGGCGAAAATATACGCGACGGCATGGAAATCGCTCTTTGCACGATTGATTATGAGCTTCAAAAAATTTGCTTTGCGGGTGCGGGAAGACCGTTTGTTCGTTTCAGAAAGGGAGAAATGACGCTGATTGAAGCCAATCACTACACGGTAGGCGGCGTGGATACTTTTTTGCAAAAAAGAAAACTCACTTTTCAAGGTTTTACGGGCGAAACAATTGATTTTGAACACGGAGACAATATTTATCTTTTTTCGGACGGTTTCAAAGACCAATTCGGCGGCGAAAATAATCGCAAATATTCGCAAAAAAGATTTTTAGAAAAATTAACTGCCATACAAAATTTTTCCATGCGCGAACAAAAAAGAGAAATGGAAAATGAATTTTTTGAATGGAAAGGCGAAAACAAACAAACCGACGACATTCTCGTGCTTGGTTTCACTTTGTAATTTTCACAACATTTTCGCTGCCTTTGCCTTTTTTTGCCTCTTTATTTCATCTAAATTTTTTTATCATGCTTTTTTTCAGAGCTTATACGGCATTCAGTTTTTTTGTGCTTTTTTTGTTTTTATTTTCTACAAAAACTATTGCTCAAGAATTTCATTTTAAAGAAACTACTCACGATTTCGGTCAAATTCTCCTCTCCGACACACTTGAATACCAATTTTGGTACGCCAACACAGGTGCAGAAGCAGGTCAAATGCTGAAAGCGGAGACCGATTGTGCCTGCACGACAAGTGATGCACAAGGAAAAATTTTGCAACCCGGCGAAGGAACGATGTTTAAAATTCGATTTCTGCCCTATCATATCGGCACTTTTTTGAAAAAATTTGAATTGACTGATAACAAGGGAAAAAAATACACACTCATTATTAAAGGTGAATTTATTGAAAAATTAACACCCGAAAAGATTTTTCCGCACAGTCTCGGCGCACTGCGTTCAAAAACTAAAATTTTTAACTTCGGCTTAATTACGACGCAAATGCCCGTTACCAAAAAGTTTGAATTATACAATCCGAGTGATAAAGATTTTGTCATGGACGGAAGATTTGATACGCCCGGTCATTTAAAAGTTTTGTACGACAGTTCGCATATCATCAAAGCAGGCGAAACGGGCAGCCTTTACGTTGTGTATGACGCTGCGGCAAAAAATGATTTCGGTTATTTGAGTGATACAATCGCGGTTTTCAGCAAAGATACTGTCATTCGTCCGGTTGTGTCGGCGGCTGTTGAAGCCTATTTTCCCCAACTTTCCGACAGTGAAATGCGCAAACAGCCTCACTGCATAATGCCAAAACGAGTATTTAATCTCGGTTCTCATGTCAAAAAGGACACTGTTTTTACCGAATTTGACCTTGCTAACAAAGGCAAAACGCCCCTGCTCATCTATAAATTGCTTTTCAGCTACGGAGGCGGTTTAGCCGAAAATTTGCCGCAGCCGCTGACGGTTTTGCCCGGGGAGACAAAAGTTTTTAAAATTTGGCTTGTCAAAACAGGGAAAAGTCCGAAATTGTCCTCCCTTCGCAGTGTTTCGCTGATAACAAATGACCCGCGCAACCACGTCGTAACGGTGAAATTTAAAGTAACGTTAAAATAATTTCGGGAAAGAAAAAATTCGGCACCTTTTTTGCATCTTTGCGAAAAGTTTTATAACTGTTGAAATAACTTCTATCCTAAACGATTTTTGTACCTTAACTTACATGATAATGTCCCTTAAAACTCTTGAGTTGAAGCTGAAAAATGTTTTTCTCAGAAAGCCTTTGTGCGCCAAAAACGGTTATTTTGACATTGCATCGGCACAAAAAATTTTCGTTCTTGTGAATTGTGAAGAAAATACACAGGAACTTGAAAGTGCCCTAAACACCTTAATTAAGCGTGTTTTTCGCAAAAGTCAATCCGTTAAAGTCTTATTGACAGTCCAAAATCAAACACTTGCCGGCAATTTTGATGCTGTCAGTGAAAGTCATTTTAACTATTTCGGAAGCCCGAAAGACAAACAATTTTTTGATTTTTCATCAGAAAATTACGATGTACTGTTTTTCATTAACACAGCATCGCCTTTTGCACTTTCCGAACATATTTTTAAGAAAATTCGCGCGGGTTATTCCGTTCTTATCGGGCGCGAGAGCCGCGAAAACTTTGATTTGAGTTTTGTTTCCGAAAAATCTGCTCCCCTGACCCTGTCAGATGCGACAAATTTACTCGAAAACTCATTTGTTGCTAAGTCGAACAAAGTCAAAGAAAAAGTACGTGAATTTGAATATGCTTATGCTGAGGCGTATTCAGAGGAAGAAGCTGTTTTATGCTGATGAAAAAACCAAAAAAAAACACCCTGAGAGCTTTTAAGGCACTTAGGGTGTTTTTTTTGCGTTTTTTTTAGATTGTTAAGCAACCGCTTCCGTTTCTTCGGGCGCAATAAAATCTTTGTCGTATCGCAAATTGTCAATGATAAAATCTTGGCGGTCAGGCGTATTTTTGCCCATATAATAGCTGAGCAATTTTTGAATATGCGTGTCTTTGCTCAATAAAATCGGCTGCAAACGAATATCCTCTCCGATAAACTGCCCGAATTCGTCGGGTGATATTTCGCCTAAACCCTTAAATCGTGTAATTTCGGGATTTTTTCCCACAGCGCGAATGGCTTTTTGCTTCTCCTCGTCGGTGAAACAATAAAATGTTTTTTGCTTGTTGCGCACGCGAAAAAGCGGCGTTTCAAGGATATAAAGATGCCCTTTTCTGACCAAATCGGGGAAAAATTGCAAAAAGAACGTGAGCATCAAAAGCCTGATGTGCATACCGTCAACGTCCGCGTCGGTCGCAATAACGATTCGATTGTAACGCAAACCGTCAAGACCGTCCTCAATGTTGAGGGCATGTTGCAAAAGGTTAAATTCCTCGTTTTCGTAGACAATTTTTTTGGTCAAATTAAATACATTCATCGGCTTACCGCGCAAGCTGAAAACCGCCTGTGTTTGCACATCACGCGCCTTTGTGAGGCTTCCGCTTGCCGAATCACCCTCCGTTATGAATACGGTGGAGAGCATTTTTTTGTCGAGCGGGTCTTTTTCTTCGTTGAGATGCAGGCGGCAATCGCGGAGCTTTTTGTTGTGCAAATTCGCTTTTTTTGCCCTGTCATTCGCTAATTTTTTGATGCCCGCAATTTCTTTCCTTTCGCGCTCGGATTGCTGAATTCTTTTGAGCAATTCTTCCGCAGATTTAGGATTTTTATGCAAAAAATTGTCAAGTTGTGTTTTCAAAAAATCATTGACAAATGCCCTGATAGTTTGTCCTTCGGGAGCAATATTGAGCGAACCTAATTTTGTTTTTGTTTGTGATTCAAAAACGGGTTCCTGCACGCGCACCGAAACTGCCGCAACTATCGCCGAACGAATATCGGCAGCGTCAAAATCTTTTTTGTAAAAATCGCGCACGGTTTTCACAAAAGCCTCCCGAAAAGCCGCCAAGTGCGTTCCGCCTTGTGTCGTATTTTGACCGTTAACAAAGGTGTAATAATCTTCTCCGTATTGATTTGCGTGTGTAAATGCAATTTCGATGTCATCTCCTTTGAGGTGAATAATCGGATAACGCAAAGTTTCGAGGTCGACTTTCCGCTCCAAAAGGTCAAAAAGACCGTTTTTGGAAAAAAATGTTTTGCCGTTATAATGAATTTTCAGCCCCGAATGTAAAAAAGCGTAATTCCAAATTTGCTCTTCAAGAAATTCGGGAATAAAATGATAATTTTTGAAAATATTGCCGTCCGGTTCAAAATGCACAAGCGTTCCGTTCGCCTCTTTGGTGTCCGCAATTTCGTGTTCTTTGAGCAATTCGCCGCGTTCAAACTCGGCAATTTTGCATTTTCCGTCGCGATTTGCCTGCACCCGAAAATATTTAGACAAAGCATTCACGGCTTTTGTACCGACCCCGTTCAAACCGACGGTTTTTTTGAATGCTTCCGAATCGTATTTTGCGCCTGTGTTGATTTTTGACACACAATCAATGACTTTTCCGAGCGGAATCCCGCGCCCGTAATCGCGAATCTTGACAAATTCTTTCGTTACGGTAACGTCAATTTGTTTGCCGAATCCCATCGAATGTTCGTCTATCGCATTGTCAAAAATTTCTTTGAAAAGCACATAAATCCCGTCATCGGGCGAGGAACCGTCTCCCAACTTGCCTATGTACATACCCGGGCGCAAACGTATGTGCTCCCGCCAATCCAAAGATTTAATGTGTTCTTCACCGTAATTGACCGCCTCAGCCATTTTTTCATTTTTTTGTTTAAGGTGCAAATATATGCTTGATTTTTTGAGGAAAAAAATTTTGCCGGTTAAATTGCGCAATTATTCCTTTTCGACTCCCAATAAATGCAGCACGATATTTCAAAATCGTGCAGTCAAATCGGAATTAGGGCTTGTTCATAAAAAAATTGCTCGTTATTTTTACCATTTGAGGGCATGTATTTTAGCCGGGCGATGTAGACAAAGTAATGCAAGCATCTTGCTTGCCTCATTTTATGAACAAGTTCTGAAATCGGAATTAGGGCTTCTTT
>JBPOJO010000384.1:0-4006 GCA_052033485.1 Bacteroidota bacterium
GGCTTTTTTAAAGAAAAACAGTAATTATTCAGCCCGAGTGTACCGCGAGCTTTAGCTTGCGAATTTAAAGAAGAAAAGTATCCTCAACACGCGAGTGTATGGTCGCAAGCTAAAGCTCGCGGTACATTCTTTGGCAAATTTTAAGAAAAACAGTAATTATTCAGCCGGAGTGTACCGCGAGCTTTAGCATTCGAATTTAAGGAGAAAAGTATCCTCAACAATCGAGTGTATGGTCGCAAGCTAAAGATCGCGATAAATTCTTTGGCAATCCGGCTAAACAGATACAAAAAAAGTAAATATTGGCTTGTCGGCAAAAGATTGTACTGTAAGCAATCATCTTGGACTTCAAAAAAGCTAAATTTTGCCGGCAAGATTCCGGCGATACTATCAGGCACCGTTACGGAAAAATTAAGATATTTCACTGTCGCGGATTCTTTTGCGGATTCGGCTCAAACTTTCGGGACTGATGCCGAGCATATTCGCGATGTATTTTTGCGAAACTTTTTGAAAAAGGTCGGGGTGCTTGAGGAGCAACTTTCTGTATCGTTCTTCGGGTTTATCTGTCGCTAATGACATGGCTGTTTCGGTTGCTTTTTGTGCAATTTCTTCCGCCATCATGCGTCCGAAAGTGTCGTATTTATTGCAAATTTGATACAGGCGAAACAAATTGTCGCGGCGAATGCGCAAAAGGCGGCAGGGCGAAATGGCAATAAAATGCAAAATTGAGGGTTTTTCTTGTATAAAACTTTGAAAATCAGTGAGAAATGAATTTTCAAAAGTAAAATCACAGGTTTTTTCTTCTCCGTTTTCTTTGATATGAAAATGTCGAATTTTGCCTTCGCGAAGGAAATAAATATATCGGCAAATATCGCCTTCCTTTAATAAAATTTGATTTTTTGTTAAAAAAATTTCTTCAAAAAAATCATTGATTAACTCGGCTTCCTCAAGGCTGAGGCTGACGTAGCGGCTGATAAATTTTTTCAGGTTTTCCAAGTGTTTCGAATTTTTGCCGGCAGTTTTTGCGTTTGCCAAAAATACGAACTTATTCACAATTTCCAATGTTTTTTGGCTAAATACTTGTTTTTCAACAAAAAAGGCGAAAAAACTCCGCCTTTTTTGTTGAAAAGAATTTCCACTGTTCAGCCAAAAGTGTACCGACATTATTTTTTTCGGCGAATTTTTGGGAATTACTGCGCCGAAAAACTGCGTACAGTCAAGTGCTGAACATTAAAAAATTGCAACTATTTAGCCGGTTTGTCCAAGAGTGTAGCGAGAGCTTTAGCTTGCGACCTTACATTCGCTTGTTGATATGGATTGTTCCATAAATTCGCAAGCTAAAGCTTCCGGTACACTCCGGCTAAACAGTTACAAAAAATTTAACTATTTCGCTTGCAAAACAAAGGCATAAGTTGTTGCAACTTTGCCCGGTTTTTCTTCACGCCATTCGATTTCCATGCGATTTCCGGTCAAAGAAATAATATTCACACGGTTTTCTTGTGCTGATTTCGCGTCAAAAGTAATGGCAGTACCGCCTGTGTTTAACGACCAAGTGCCGGTATTTGAAGTTGTGCGGATCGGTGATGCGGGAACAGCGTTCGGATTCGCAACTTGATATTTTCCGTCAGCAGTGAAGGACATCATAAAACCATCAAAAAGCCCTTCTGATGGCTTTTCAGTGCCGAAACGTGCGTCAACAACAAACCAAGTGCGAGCCACCAAAGATGCTTTGTCAACGCCTGATTCTTTTTTGCAAGCTGTGAATGAAAAAGCAGTGAATAAAACCAACGCTAATACAAAAAATTTTCTCATTGTAAATCAAAATTAAATTTGGAAAAAAGGGAAAAAGGAGCGAGAAAAAACTCGCTCCGAAAGTCAAATTTATTTAAGAATGCTGATTTTTTTCTGAATCATGCCGCCGTCAGTTTCTGCTACAATGATGTAAAGACCCGAAGCAACATTCGTCATATCAATCGTTTCGCTCAAAATTCCGTTGAAAAATCCGAAATCTTTGCCGAAAACCTCTTGTCCCGCAACATTCACAATGCGAACGTTCAATTTTTCAGATTGTTTGCCTTCCAACGACAAAGTAAAATTACCGTCGTTCGGGTTCGGATAAACATTAAAATTGAACTGTTTTGACAATTCTTCCGCGTCGAGAATTACGGAAGGACGCGCGTAAGCGATGTTAGAGAGGTTTTCATAATATTTACCGTCGCCGAGAACCGGTTTGACAATAAAGCTGTATTTGTAACCATTCACCAAACCGAGCGCGGTAAATTTCGTATCGTCTGTTACAGCAATGCGAACATTCGGATTGGAGGGCACACCGTCATTTTCAACACCGAAATACACTTCGTAATGTTTGATTCCGTGTCCTACATTCGGCTCGTTCCATGAAAGTTGAACTTTTTGGTAATCAGCTTTTGCGGTCAAAACAGGCATATATGCCGGAAGCGGGTTTTCGGTGCGCTCAATGATAGCGTCCGCAACATTGCTGTAAGTCGACAAACCTGTAGAATAAGCATATTGCAAACGATAATAGTAGCGCGTATTGGCAAAAACCGCTAAATCAGTGTATTGCGTAGAATTTGCCGGAATGTCTGAGCTGTTGGCAATGATTTCCCAATTTCCCAAACCGGCAATATCCGTTGCGCGTTGCAAAACAAAGCCGTTTTCAGTTGTAGAGAGGTCTTTCCATTCAACTAAAATTTGGTCGACGTAAGTATTCGCAACTTTTGTATAGGAGCCGGTAGCTTTCAATGAATCCGGTGCTTCCGATGCACAAATTGAAACATTGTCAACCATCCAATAAAAACTCCAATCTCCTGTCCAACGGAAACGTGCTTTGACATCAGCTTGACCTGCCGCTAAAGCATCTATATCAAGGTCAGCCGTTGCCGCATTGTCTGCCGTTGTCGGGTTAGCAGTTTGAAAGGGTAAAGTTACTCCGCCTGTTGCGCCGTCGCCGACGTTAGCTACGGTAGTCCAAGTAGTTCCACCGTCAGTAGAGAGTTCTACAAAGCCTTTACCTAACCAACCGTCCAAAAACCAATATTTGAATCCAAGACGAACGGCACCGCTGCTTCCGAGATTGACAGAAGGAGTAATTAAAGCAGTATTTTCAACACCGCCGCCTGCGCTGTAATCATCACTGTCAAAAACGGCAAAAGGAGCGGACATGCCTATCGGAGTTTGGCGCGCGCCGGGATTGTTGAATCGCCAAGTATCGGTAGGAGTGCCGGCAATAACTTCTTGCTCCCAACCTGTCGGAGGCGTAGAACCTGTTGTCCCCGTAAAGTTTTCGTTGAGGCGACACACTCCCGCAACAGGTGCGTGTGTAACCAAAGCCGAAACGTGTCCTGTGCCCGTAATTCCGCCCGATGAAAACGTAAGCGTATTATTTGCAGCATTAACATCACCGATGACATCGGCAGTGATTTCAAAATAATAATCACCTATGCGGCTGAGATTTGCATTTTGAACAAAAGTATAGTTTTGTGAGCCTGCGTTGGGTATGGGTGTTGAAAAAGTAACATTTTCGGTAACTGTCTGAACGCCCGTCGGTCCGGTGATTTTGTATTTCATCGTTGCGGCAGAAATTGCGCCTGCCCCGACGTTATCTACTCTTACTGTTACGGTTTGCGGCAAAAGTTTGTTAGTACCCGAAGTCGGTGCAACCACATTCGTAACCGCCAAATCAGGCAAACCTGTACTGCCGATGAAAATATTATCTACACCCGCACCTTCACCGGTGTTTGCATCTGCGTTGGAAAGGAAAACCAAGAGAAAACGGACATTCGCCTGACCATATACTTGTGAGAGTAATTCTCTTGAAGTGCGCCAATTTTGCGCTAATCCGTCAAATCCGTTAGTAACATTATGCCAATTTAAGCCCACCCAAGATGGAGAATTGAGAATATTTAAACCCGTCGTTGCATTTTGGTCGAGCGTAGAATAAACACGAAAAGCATCACTGCCGTATATATCAAAAATTCGGTCAAAACTA
>JBPOJO010000302.1:0-2495 GCA_052033485.1 Bacteroidota bacterium
AAAATTCTAAACGTAAAGGAGTTGCATCGAAAAGTAATTGACTTACTCGGAAATGAATATCATAAATACTATTTCTTTATGTAGGGGTGGGAAATGTCGGTTTTTTATTTGTCTTGCCGAATTATGACGGCATACACCGCAGCAATCGCACGAAATTAAGCGACGAAATCAGAAAAGGCTTTGATGAAGCACTTTTCAAGATTTACGCGATGCAAAAAACGGAGTATGAACTCTTTTATGAAGATGAAGATGCTGTTTGGCAGGTCTTTGAACACTTTGAAGACTACTACATTCGAAAAACCGAAAATGACTGTTTTAATGAAGATTTTGGGGGCATTGACAGAGAAGTTTTTGCGGGTTTTTTCGGAAAAATGCGCATCTACTTTTGGCGATTTTCCTTGATTTTGACGGTAATGAACCACATTTTTAAAAATCCCGACAATCCGCGAATGTGGTACATCAGCGAACAGGAAGCGAAAAGCTCGCATCGCTTGTGCGATTACTATTTGAAAAACATTTCACTTGCATATCGCCTCAACAATCAACGAGCGTCCGTCCCTCCCGAAGTATTGCGTTTGTCCGCTCTTGTCAAACAAGGTTATTCCGTTCGCGGCATTGCTGATTTGTTGAGTGAAGACGGTAAAAAAGTCAGTCATTCGACTGTCAGCCGTCAAATCCAAAAGTATTCGGTCGAATATCCGAACCTATTTGGCGGCAAAAAATAAAAAAGTGTTGCAACAGTGCAACACCCCCGAAAAACAGTGAAAAAACCGCTTTGAATTAGCTAAAAACGCCGTTTTTGGACTGTTGCAAGTGTTGCAAAGTGTTGCAACACTAAAAATTAAAACCTTGTAAATCAAGTAATTAAAAAGCGTAAAGTGTTGCATCGTTTGCAACACTTTTGTTGCAAGCGATGCAACAGTAAAACCGCCTTAAAGAGGTCAAAAACGGCGTTTGTTGCAAACTGTTGCACGTCTTTGCAACAGCAAAAAAGCCTCATTTTGACAGCCTAAAGGCACATTTTGAGGCAAAAACAGTGAAAGTGTTGCATTTTATTTTGAAAACTCAAAAAACAAATGAATAAACGAATTGAACAAAGTTTGCTTGACGAAATCAAAGCAACGAATTTGCCCGACTTTTTTGATAAATTGGGCATGACACGCGGTAAGTCGCGAAACGGACGGCATTGGTTTTACAGTCCTTTCCACGCGGAAAAAACACCCTCTTTGAACGTTTTTCGAGACGAACGCGGCGTTTGGGTTTGGAAAGATTGGGGAGACGGTCGAGGCGGCGATATTATTCGATTTTGGCAAATTTACAGAAAAACGGATTTTCGCACTGCCGTAGATGAGTTAATATCAGAGGTCGCTCTTTGTCGTTTTGCATATCCGGAACTTGAAAAAAGTTTTGAACCTCCGAAAAGCAATGAAATCGAAATTTTAAAGGTAAAAACATTGGAAAACAAAATCCTGCTCCGTTATGCCGAAAGCCGTAAAATAAAGCCGAATTTGGCGAAATTGTATCTTTGTGAGGTCTATTACCAACATACGGAAAAAACGCAAAATAAACCGCTTTTCGCGCTCGGATTACGCAACGACAAAGGCGGTTATGAATTGCGCAATCAATTTGCGAAAAGCGGTTCAAAGCCGAAAAGCATAACAAGTCTTGAGGGGCAAGATGAGGAAATCAATATTTTTGAAGGCATGTTTGATTTTTTGGCGGCTTTAAGTTGTTTCAAAGTTGAAAAACCAAAATTTCGGACGTTGATATTAAACTCACTTTCATTTTTGGACGATGAGCTGCTCGCGGAACTCGGCAAATACCGCAAAATCAATTCATTTTTAGACAATGACACTGCCGGCGAAACAATGAACGGCAAGTTAGCGGAAATTCGTCCAACGGTTTTTTGGACTAAAAAGCTCTTTCCCCATGCAAAAGACTTTGCGGAGGGTTGGGAAAAGCAAGCATAAACACAATTAAAGCGGCAAAAAAGGAAAAAACTCTTTCCTTTTTTGCCGCTTTAACATCGTACCGCCGTCTTTATTTCATCTTTTCCGCATCTTACGGCATCTTTTTTCGTCTGTTCGGCATCTTTCCGACATCTTTTTTCATCTGAAAAGCATCTTTGCGGCATCAAATCATCAAACCGTTTCATCATCAAATGCTCCGATAATCTGCATCGTTTCCACACTCACGCGACACACACGCATGAGCAAATCAATCACCTGTTCTTTGTAATCTGCAAATTTGTAGGTGTTGAATTGCGCTGCAATCGTTGGGTCGCTTGGCGTACTTTCTTTGTACTGGTCTAAAATCCATTCCAAAGCCGAGCGATTGCCGAGCTTGTATTCCCACGCCTCCGCAGGAACGCCTGTAAGCGTGGTGAAGTCATCAATATAAATTTTTCCTACGGTTTTATCCGCCTTTAATTTGGCTTTCGGCATTGCATCAGGGTTTTTCAATTTGACTTCCTCACGCCCTAAATCCCACTTTTC
>JBPOJO010000268.1:0-8180 GCA_052033485.1 Bacteroidota bacterium
TTTGAAAAAGATGTGCTTTTTGTTTTTTACATTCCCGCCTATTACGGCAAAGGTTTTCGGAATTATTATCTCATTCAATACAAAATCGGCAAAAATATAGATGTTTGGCTCAAATATGCTTTCACGCGCTATCGAGACGTTCGTCAAATCAGTGCGGGCTATGAGGCGATTGACGGAAATCTCAAAACGGACATTAGAATCCAACTGCGTTATATGTTCAGATAAAAATTCTTCTGCTTTTATTTTTTATCCTTTTGTTCCTAATGAGTATTCTAAAATAAGGACACTTGCCGTCTATTGATAAGTCTTTTTCATCATTACCTTTTCTGAATTTAATTATTTCAAACTGTTCAGGGTTAAATTTATGTAAAAATGTTATAGGCACTCCCATATATCCGTCATAGTCCAATGGTATGTCCTCCGTTTTGTCAACGTTTATGCCGTCGTAATTGTCATATTTTGGATATTCTGCTTCGTTCCCAAAGTATTTTTTCGTGAGTTCTATGTCTTCGTGTCTTTTAAAATTGTCTATATTTGTCAGCCACAAGCAATTATTGGGTGCAACTATTCTGTTTCCAAAATTATCTATTCGAGCTTCTGTCCCGTAAAGTTCATAGTGTTCGGGAACAATAAAGCCGGAAATGCCTCGTCCAAGATTTATTCCTAACCAAGCCTTATTGTCTTTAATCAGTTTGAAAATTTCTTTGTACGTAATGGCATTAATATTGCCGATTATCAGAAATTTTTTATCAAATTTTACCAATTGTTCAACAAATTCTCTGAATAATGAAAAAGGCGGATTTGTAACAATAATATCGGATTGCATCAATAATTCAATGCTTTCCGAGCCGCGAAAATCACCATTACCATTGAATTTATTTATTTCAAGCGGTGAGTTTGGTTCGGAAAGCTCAAAGAAAAGTCCCTTTTTTACATTCGTGGTATTAAATAATTCTGTTTCTTGTTTTTGATAACAGGCGGCAATTAATTTTTTAAGACCAAAATCTTTGAAATTAGAAGCAAAATATTTATAGAAATTACTTGTTCTTGGGTCATCACAATTGCAAAAAACCACTTTGTTTTGAAAATGGCATTTGTAGTGTTGTAATTCACGCTCTATATCGCAAAGTTGTGTGTAAAATTCATCACTCTTTGACTTTTTTGCTTTTTGCAATAATTTATTTGTTGCATTTCTTGCCATGATTGCACTTTATTTACTTTTGGTTATTTGATTAAACAAATCACTTCCCAAGACTTTAAGAGAAGTTTTTGAAATTTCCATCATAATATCAAATATTTCCTTGTTGTTCCACTTTTCCCCTCTTCCTTGCGTATAAATAGAAATTGAATGAAGCATAATCGTATTCTCCTTATGCCGAACAAATTTATTTTCGCACAGATTGGTGTTAATCGGCATTCCGTAATTAGCCGAAGTGAGCCTGTCTAATCTATTTAACGAGTATGCCCGAAAAGTCAATTTTGAAAAATTGAATCCAAGTAAAATTCTGTTATTCTCATGTTGAGCATTTTTAACAGAGAATTTATGATGATTTTGCAGCAATTTCTGTCAGAAAAATCAGCTTAATTTGGCTCAAAACACAAAACAACAAAATTATGTTTGGTTTAATAAATTAAAAAAAAAGATTTTCGGACAGCCTCTACAACCCGTCCAACCTTGTTGATTGGTTCTTTTTAGCCATTTTGTTAATTCAATTTTGTCTGACGCAAAACCCGCAATGACACCGATGATTCGTCTGACGGGAGTTACAGTTAAAAATTTGATATCTCTTCGTTTTTCTTCCTTATTTTCTCCGCAAATGCAATGATATGTAAGTCAGGGTCGGAAAAATAGCAAACCCTGTCTCCCCAATCTCGGTCAATAATAGGACTTATTAATTTTGCTCCACTTTCAATTGCATTATCAAATTCAAGCTGAATATTGTCAACATACAAATACAATTCACATCTCGGAATCCCATTTCCGCTGTCCGGGTGCGGTGTTTTGTCTGCTAATATTTTTGCAATACCTTTGTTTGGCATTAGCCCAATTTTACTGTTGTCTGACAAGTGGAATTCTGTCATACCCGGAACATTAAGGTCTGCCTTTACACGAAATATATTTTGATAAAACCTGCAGCTAAGCTCTTGGTCGTTGACGTAAAGAATTGTCTCTATAAGTTTGATATGTTTTATCATTGGTAGATTTATTATTGAATTGCCCGCAGACGCAGTAAATAAATTGTAAAAACATCAATACGAAAAAGTCGTTTCCTCAATCCGATTAGGACAAAGTCTTTAATCCGACCTAAAATTACGCTCACAGAATTAAAATTCAAAATTTTTCTTAATATTATTTTCAAAAAAACACTTCTCGCACCCATACAACTGTCGAGTACCAAAACTACACGCTGATTAACTTCCGCCCTTGTTGCTGCCCTCACAAACGACTGTTATTCAATGGTTTATATTTTTTTTGTGATGCCATAAAGAAAGGCGACTGAACTATTTTTCCACAAATGAAATTGTGCAAATACTTGTTTCAGAATGAAAGTAAGGATTCCAAAAGTGCAGATTTGATGTTTTCGGGAAAATTTTCGGTCTGTTTTTCAAGAGCATTTTTTTCCAAAAAAGTATTCACGCAAGCCTCAAAAAATACCTTTTCTGCAAAGTTTTCGGCAAAAAGAATTTCTTCGATGATGCCGCCGCGTTTTACTTTGAGGTCAAATTCATGCTTTATTCCGCTCAAAATCACCGATTTACGGCAAATAAAGTCGGGAGAACAGCCGATGTTCCATGCCCAAGAAGTATATTTTTCGACGGCATTTTTTTCAATAAGGGCAAGTTCCGTTTCTCCGAAAACAATTTTTTCCGCGTTTTTTCCGCAAATCAGCTCCCGCAAAATGCTTAAAAAATCCTCACTACTGCGTTGCGGAAGCCCGTTTTCGGCAGCGTATTCGTTGAGATTGACGACAGAACTTCGGTGCGATTTGAGGCTTTTCGATTGAACATTTCCGCTGTCCGAGGTAAGAACTTTTTTTAACATTTTAACATCTGCTTGCAAAAGCAAAGTCCCGTGGCTAATCATGAGATTTTTTCCGCAATGTTGCGCCGTTCCCGAAATTTTCAAACCGCCGAGCGTGATGTCATTGCGATAATTCAATTCGGCAGGGTAGCCCATTTGATTGAGCGCGGCTATCACGGGAGCGGCAATTTTTTTCCAATTGGCGGCATCATTCAGGCTGAAAGGTGTTAAAAAACTAAAATTAATGTTGCCTAAATCGTGGTACACCGTGCCCCCGCCGGAAATGCGCCTGCGTATAGAAACATTATTTTTTTGAGCAGCATTGAGATTGATTTCTTCAAAAACATTCTGATTTTTACCCACAATAACGGAAGGCGAATTGACATAAAAAAGGCAATAAGAACGGTTATCGGGCAGATTTTGGGCAGCAAATTCTTCCAAAGCAAGGTTAAATTCGGGCTGATTATTGTTAAAATTGTCAATATAAGTAAACATCTTACTCTTGTTTAAAAAATTTATTGTATTCGGCAATTACGCGCATGAGTTCGTAACGGTCGCGAACGGCGTTTTTGTTGCTCTCAATAAAAAGGCGAATTTCGGGTGTTGAAGCAGAAAAATGGTCAAAAATATTCTCTTTTTCGGGGTCAAAGGGCTTTACTTTTCCGCTTTCTTCGAGCAGATAAAATTCGTCAACCCAATAATATTCAACATAACTTGCCCCCGGAAAACCGAAAGTAAAGGGGCGTGTAACAACTTTTTCGACTAATTTTTCACGGTTGAGTAAAGTCAATTTTCCTTCGACCATTAATTCAAAAAAAATTAAGGCTTCGTAGGTTTTTTTTTGTGCATAAGGCAAGGAATAAAAAATGCGGTTTGTTTTTTTTTCGGCATCAAAAAATTCAAAAAATTCAACTTTTGCCGCTCCGAAACTGAGCATTTTTCCTTGAAAAGCTACTTGTACGGTGTTATTTTGCAAATCAAAACGAATTTTACCGCTGTATTCGGTTTCGTCGAGGAGCAAAATTAAACCCTCATTCCATTCTTGATGCGGATTTTTTTGTGCCGAAACGCTCTGCCGCAAAAGGAAAAAAGAGAGGAGAAAAAAAATAAAAAGATATTTTTTACCCGTCGGGAAAGTTTTTATCATGGTTAATTCAGCATTATATCTGCAAAAAAAAGAAAATCAAGGAGAATTTCGGGGCAAAATTACTGAATAAACTTTCCGTTTTCCCAAAAACCCGATTTTTTCTTGCCGTTATTGTAGTAAAGCACGCCTTTTCCGTTTTGTAAATCATTTTTCCAATATCCCTCAAATCGTTCGCCGTTTTTGAAATACAAAATGCCGTAACCTTCGCGCACGCCGTTGGCAAACGTTCCGACGTAATAATTTTTTTCGGAATAATACATTTTTCCTTCACCGTTTGGCTCATTATCGCGCCATTCGCCGACATAAATTAATTTTTTTCCGCTTGCATAAAGTTTTCCCGTGCCTTCTCTTTGGTGATTTTTAAAGTGTCCGACGTAAGTTTGTTTGTTATTGGTATAGTCATAAGAGCCGTATCCGTCAAATTTACCGCTTTTAAATGCGCCGACATATCGCCCGGAAGTGCCGACAAATTCGCCGAAGCCGTTGATACAATCGCCTTTGCAAGTTCCATTTTCGGTGAGCGCAAGGGTGTTATCGAGTTTTACTTCGATACTTTCTACTGTTTTATGATGGTTAAAAAAAACTTTTACGGAGTGTTTTTCATTGCTGTATTCCCAAATATTGTCTTCATAATTCGGCGGCTCGCCCATGAGATAGCTGACGTAATGTTTGTCCGTTGTGAGGGCAAAATTGTCGTTAAATGCGCCCTTTGCGTAGTCGGAAAAGCTGCTTTTGTGCAGTTGAAATTTATAAATATTGCCTTTATCATTAAAAAATAAAACTACTTTGCTGTCGCCGAAAATCATGTTGGCATAATTGTAAGCGAGATTTATTTTTTTGTAATCGGATTTTTGATTGAGCAAAAAGAGTTTAAATTTGTCGCTTTCGACGTTTGTGCCCAAGAGGTCGTAAAGTCCGTTTGATTTAAAGAAATTTTTGCCGCGATAATAACCGTTTTCCCATATTCCCTCTTTCACACTTCCGTTTGAATATGTTTTTTTTCCGTCTCCGTGGTATTTTCGATTTTTCCACTGCCCCTCGTAACGATTGCCGTCGAGGTGCACTTCCACGCCGTATCCTTCGGCGCAATCGCCTTGTACACAGGGGGAATAGCGCAGTTCGGCAAAGGCAATTTTGCTGTTGAGTGTGCTTCCGCGTTCATTTTGGGCAAAAACGACCGTTGTTATCACGCCGTTTTGTTTGGTAATAATTCTGTCAATATTATCTTTTGAGTCAGACGCAATTCTTTCGAGCACATCACGGCGGGTCATCGAAATATGAATTTTATCGTTGATATAGCCCGAATAGGGTTTAATAATGCCCTCGTTAAATTTTTCTTTTCGCCCGTAGATGACAATTTTTTCGATAAAACCGTGTGCTTCCGTGTGAATACGTAAACCTTTTTCGGGGAAAACCCAAACATTTTTGGAACTTAACTCTTCACTTCGATTGCCGATTTGCACCAACCATTTGCGCACTTCGAGGCTGTTGATATTTTTTCCGACAAGTTGCATCATATCGCCTCCTCCGCTTTTTGGAATCGCCAAAAAGACCGTTTGAAAGGTCAAAAGGAGGGAAAGCAAGACAACAGAACCTGTTTTAACGGGAAAAGGCATATTTCTAACTGTTTACCGAATTCATATCGGTTTTGTTTACGTAAAATTACTCATAAAAGTTGCGAGCTGCGTTTTCTGACGGAATTAACTGCCCAAAGATAAAAAAGTTTTTTCAGACAAAAAAATCTTATTCAAAAATTATCCGCGAGATTCTCAACAAGAAGATTTTATTTTGCCGTTTTCTTTTCTATTCGGCAGCCTAATGCGTGCAGCGAACATACGATTGACAGACGTTAGAAAGGTAATAATATTCGTGGCGGAAAATATTTAACGCAAACAAGAGTCGAATTAGTCGGGCAGTACATTCAACAATTTGCCCCAAAAGCTAATTTACATTTGTATCTTAGTGCGTAACTGCCTTAAATTGAAGGAATTGAACAGCGAATTAGCCTGCGCAATTTTGAAAAATTGTGCTGCAAAAAAATTATGAAATGATGAATCGAAAGGAAATAAACAGCCAAAATGCAAAATATTTTACCATTCAAAACAGCATTTTTCATAATTTTTTTACCTTTGCATATTAAAAAAGATTATCACATGGACTATCAACACAAGCATATCGAAGCCAAAATTCAGCAAAAGTGGCAAAATAAAAATACTTTTGTCGCATCGCATACAAGCAATAAACCAAAATTTTATGTTTTGGATATGTTTCCCTATCCCTCCGGCGCCGGCTTACATGTCGGGCACCCGCTCGGATACATCGCCTCCGATATTGTTGCAAGATATAAAATGTTAAAAGGTTTTGAAGTCTTGCACCCGATGGGTTTTGATGCTTTTGGTTTGCCCGCCGAACAATATGCCATCGAAACAGGGCAACACCCTGCCAAAACGACAGAACAAAATATTGCAGTTTTCAAAAAACAACTCAGTGAAATCGGTTTTTCTTATGATTGGAATCGGGAAGTAAAAACAAGCGAACCCGATTACTACCGATGGACACAATGGATTTTTTTGCAACTTTTTCATGCTTGGTACAATAAAAAAACTAATAAAGCCGAAAAAATTCAAGATTTAATTTCGATTTTTGAAAAAGAAGGCAATCAAAACGTACAGGCAGTTTGCGACGAAGAAGTGTGTTCTTTTTCGGCTGAACAGTGGAAAAATTTTTCCAAAAAAGAACAATCCGATATTTTATTTGCTTACCGCTTGACCTATTTAGCCGAAACGTATGTGAATTGGTGCCCCGCCTTGGGCTCTGTTTTGGCAAATGATGAAGTCAAAGACGGCGTTTCGGAGCGCGGCAACCACCCCGTAGAAAGAAAATTGATGAAACAATGGATGATGCGCATCACCGCGTATGCAGACAGAATGTTGAATAATTTAGATGATTTGGATTGGTCAGACGCGCTGAAAGAAATTCAAAGAAATTGGATTGGAAAATCACTCGGCTGCGAAGTTAATTTTCGCTTGGCGGATTGTGCTTTTCCCGAGTTTTTAACAGTTTTTACGACTCGTCCCGACACTATTTTCGGTGTTTCCTTTGTTACGATTGCGCCCGAACACGAATGGGTTTCTTCTTTGACCTCAGAGGAGCAGCAGGCGGAGACGGAAAAATATGTGTCTTGGGCAAAAAATCGCTCCGAACGCGAGCGCATGGAAAATGTTAAATCGGTTTCCGGCGTTTTCACCGGCAGTTACGTTTTGCACCCTTTCACCGGTGCGCGCATACCCGTGTGGGTGAGCGAATACGTGCTTGCGGGCTACGGGACGGGGGTTGTCATGGGCGTACCCGCTTCTGATGAGCGCGATTTTCGTTTTGCCAAACATTTTAATTTGCCGATTTTGCCGGTGATTGACAAGACGATGCTTGAAGACGGAGCGGTGAAAGAGGCTTATTCGGAAAAAATCGGCAAAATGATAAATTCCGATTTTTTAAACGGTTTGGAAATTAAAGAAGCCATAAAAGTTGTAACGGAAAAAATTGAACAGCTCGGCTTCGGAAAAGCAAAAGTTAATTTTAAGATTCGCGATGCGGTATTCGGAAGGCAGAGATATTGGGGCGAACCTATTCCGATTTGGTATGACGAAAATAATGTGCCGAACCCGCTTTCCGAAAGCGAATTGCCTTTAATTTTGCCCGAAATTGATGAATACAAACCCACTGCCGAAGGAGAACCGCCGCTCGGTCGGGCTAAAAATTGGAAATACAAAGGTCAATATCAGTATGAATTGACGACTATGCCGGGTTGGGCGGGCTCAAGTTGGTATTTTTTGCGCTACGCGGACAACAAAAATTCGGCTGAACTTGTCGGAAAACAGGCAGCGGATTTTTGGGGGCAAGTGGATTTGTATGTCGGCGGAAGTGAGCACGCGACAGGGCATTTATTGTATGCACGTTTTTGGAACATGTTTTTGTTTGATTGCGGAATTGTTTCGCATGAAGAACCGTTTA
>JBPOJO010000317.1:0-3156 GCA_052033485.1 Bacteroidota bacterium
TCTTTCCTTTTTTGCGCTTGTTAGGGCGGCAATATTGCGGAAGAGAGCCGTTTTTTTGAGCATAAAAGTTGGCATTTCGATACTTTATCTGACTTTCGATTTTCGTCAGAAATTTCGCAAAAGGCAAATTTATTTTTCACTATTCGTTGCGATGAATCGTATGAAATGTGCAATTTGCACCTCATCAGCACGCTTATGTCGGACAAAGACACGGTTTTTTCGGAAATGAAAGAACTCATTTTATCGGATTGTGAAACGGGGCAAAATTTCGGAAAAAGTGTCGGCGGAATGTACGACTATGAGTTTCCAGTGAAAGAAAATATCAACTTTGAAAAAGGAAAAAAATATCGACTTTTTTTCAGACAAATGACCCGAGAAGACACTTTATCGGGAGTCAATGCGGTAGGTTTTGAGTTGAAAGAAGTTGAAAATGAATAACTTATGTGTAGCCTTTTGTTGACAATTTAAGCCGATTACGCCCATGAGGGCTTCAAAAATACTTAGGGTAAATCGGCTTAAATTTCAATCACATTAAAAGGCTACGCCGCAATTTATTTATCTGAAAAACAAAATAAAATGAGAGTAATTATCAGCGGCGGCGGCACAGGCGGACACATCTACCCGGGCATTGCGATAGCAGATGAAATAAAAAAAAATGAACCCGATGCTCAAATTTTATTTGTCGGCGCGGAGGGTAAAATGGAAACCGAAAAAGTTCCGAAAGCCGGCTATGACATTTTGACACTTCCCGTGCGCGGTTTGCAACGCAGTTTTGACATTCAAAATTTTGCTTTGCCGTTTCGTTTGGTGTCATCTTTATTAAAAGCCCGAAAAATTATCACGGATTTTGCACCCGATATCGTCGTCGGAACAGGCGGATATGCCTCCGCAGCGGTTTTGCAAGCGGCTATTTGGGCAGGTGTGCCGGTGATAATTCAAGAACAAAACGGCTATGCAGGCTTGACGAATAAAATTTTGGCAAGAAATGCTCAAAAAATTTGCGTCGCTTATCCCGATATGGAAAAGTTTTTTCCGTCAAAAAAAATCATTTTCACGGGCAACCCCGTTCGTGCGGATTTACTTCATTTGAGCGGCAAAAAGACTGAGGCATTGAAATTTTTTGGCTTTTCTCCCGAAAAACCTGTTTTATTGATACTCGGCGGCAGCCTCGGCGCGGCAAGTATTAACAAAACTATCGGCGAAAATATTGAAGAATTGCTTCGCAAGGATATACAGGTGATTTGGCAAACGGGGAAAATTTATTTCGAAAACATCAAAAAATTACTTGCCGAAAAAAATCTTTTGACAAATCAATCTTTGAGGGTAAATGATTTTATTTTTGATATGCAACTCGCATATTCGGCGGCGGATTTGTGCGTTGCGCGGGCAGGTGCGCTGACGATTTCCGAACTTTCGCTTTGCGAAATGCCGACAATTTTTGTGCCTTCTCCGAATGTTGCCGAAAATCACCAATATAAAAATGCGATGCAACTTGTCGGCAAAAACGCCGCTGATTGCGTGCCTGATGCCGAAATTGCGAGCAAATTAATGCCGAAAATATTGAACTTGGCTGCCTCTTATCGCGACAGAAGTATTTTTTCGATTAACATTAAAACTTTCGCAAAACCCAACGCTGCCGCACAGATTTACAACATTATCAAAGAAAACATCAAAAAAAACGCGCAATAATGACTACGGGAAAAGACCTATTGAGCTTATTTTTAAAGACTTCCGGCGTAACGACTGACAGCAGGAACATTACGCCGAATGCTCTCTTTTTCGCACTGAAAGGCGAAAATTTTGACGGTAATAAATTTGCCAAAGATGCTCTCAATGCAGGCGCGGCTTATGCCGTCGTCAGCGATGAAAAATATGTCCTTGATGAACGGTATATTTTGACCGAAAACACTTTGCAGGCATTGCAAGATTTGGCTAATGCTTATCGAAATTCATTTCAAATTCCGGTTATCGGTTTGACCGGTTCGAACGGTAAAACCACCACAAAAGAACTTTGCGCCGCTGTTTTGTTAAAAAAATATAAAGTTTATTGCACAAAAGGGAATTTTAACAATCATATCGGCGTGCCGCTCACTTTGCTTGCCATGCCGCCGCAAACCGAAATTGCCGTTATTGAAATGGGGGCAAATAAAATCGGCGATATTGCGGAACTTTGTGAAATTGCCGCGCCGACACACGGATTGATAACGAACATCGGACGGGCGCATATTGAGGGTTTCGGCAGTTTTGATGGGGTTATCAGAGGAAAAAGCGAACTTTATCACTATCTTTTGCAGCATCAGGGCACGGTTTTTATCAACAGTCGTGAAAATATTTTGGACAATATGTCAAAACGTTTTTCCGAACCTGTCAAATACGGCAAAAAGGGCGATTTTTTCTTTGCCGAATTTGAATCCGCCGAGCCGAACATACTTTTTTCCCTCAACGGAACAAAACACACTGCCGCTTTGACAGGTAAGCATAATTTTGAAAATATCATCTCGGCTTTGTGCATCGGAAAATATTTTGAAGTGCCTGAAAATGAAGCAATTAATGCTGTTTTGGCTTACAATCCTGACAATCAACGTTCGCAAGTTGAAGTTTTGGGCAAAACGGTTTTGCTCACGGACACGTACAACGCAAATCCCGAAAGTATGATTGCCGCGCTGAAAAATTTAGCAAATTTTAAACAATCGAAAAAAATTGCGGTCTTGGGTGATATGGCAGAATTAGGGCATGAAAGTGTTCCTTTGCACCGCCTTGTGCTTTCGGCGATAAAAATTGAAGAAATCGGCATAGACGCGGTTTTTTGTTTCGGCAAATATTACGGGCAGGCAGTGCACGAAGGTATTCCGGAGGGAACACCTTTGTTTTACTTTGAAAATGAGGCAGATATGCGAATTTTCTTGGAAAAATATGACTTTGAAAATTGTGCAGTTTTGCTGAAAGCCTCGCGCTCGCAAGCCTTTGAACGCTATGCCGAATTGGTGCGAAAATCCGTTTTTTTTAAATCACAAACGCAATAAATAAAGTTAAAAATGAAATATTAAATGCCTTTTAGGGTGTTTGGGGTGAAAATTAAACACAAAATCCGGCGTTCTTTCGCCCTCGTTTGAGTTTTCACAAGAATCAAACAGCTAACGCATTATGAGGTCGTTT
>JBPOJO010000784.1:0-11720 GCA_052033485.1 Bacteroidota bacterium
AAATATTCTTTCTAAAACAGTATATTTGTCAGCCTAAAGTTTGGCATTTCAGTCAAAATGTCGGTTATTATTTTTTGGAAAAATAATTGTCAGAGTCAAAAATGTTAGACTTGCTTGTAAAAAAAACATTTTTTGTAAATGTTTAGTCGAATTGTACCGCGCGCTTGAGCTTGCGGATTTAAGCAGGATGGTATATTGCAACAAGCAAACGTAAGGTCACCGGCTAAACAGTTGCCATTTTTTGCAACTTGTTTTTATAAAAATGAGTTTTTTTGCAACAAGAGCAATGTTTTTTTCGTTCTGTTAAAAAACGTTTTTGCTCTTTTCGTCGGGAAATAAAATTAAACTAATTTGCATTCATGCCGTTTCAATTTTATAGCCGGACACAAACAACGGCTAAGTGTCGCTTGTGAGGACACAAACAACGGCTAAGGCGAAAGCTATAGTTTAGGCTTTATGTCGGTAAAAAACACTAATTTACAATCCGTTTTCTTGCAAAAAAATTAATTGTCGAATTTTTGATTTTTTCAAAAAATTCTTATTTTGCGGTGAAATTTCAATGCACCTTAATAAGTGCGAAAATTTGGGCTAATTCTATGGAAGCAAAATTCTCAAGCAGAGTAAAAGAAGTCATTTCTTTGAGCCGTGAGGAAGCCGTCAGGCTCGGGCACGCAAGCATCGGCACGGAACATTTTCTTTTGGGCATCATCCGCGAGGGTGAGAGTATGGCGGTTACGGTTTTAAAAAAACTTCTCGGTAATTCTCTTGATGAACTGAAATTAGAAATCGAAAAAGCCTCCTCGCAAAGCGCAACGTTGGAACCCGGAACGCAACAAGACGTTGTTGTCCCGCTCACGCGCGAATCCGAAAAGGTGCTCCGCGTTACGTATATTGAAGCAAAAATTTTTAAGGCAAGCCTTATCAGTACCGAACATTTACTCCTCTCAATACTCCGCGAAACGAACGGGGTGGCGATTGAAGTTTTGGAGAAATTTAACATAAATTACGAAGTTGTGAAAGAGATGATTGAGTATTACATGGAAAATCCGATTCGCGCCGCGAACGGAGACACCGATGATGACGACGACGGAAGAATTTTCGGCGGCGGACAACGCGGCAGCGAACAGTCAAAATCCGAAAAATCGAGAACACCTGTTTTGGATAATTTCGGTCGTGATTTGACTAAATTAGCCGAAGAAGGCAAATTAGACCCTATTGTCGGGCGCGAAAAAGAAATTGAGCGTGTCGCACAGATTTTGAGCCGGCGCAAAAAAAATAACCCAATTCTTATCGGCGAACCCGGCGTGGGCAAAACCGCGATTGCGGAAGGCTTGGCTTTGCGAATCGTGCAGCGAAAAGTGTCGCGTGTGCTTTTCGGAAAGCGAGTGGTTACGCTTGATTTGGCTTCTTTGGTGGCAGGCACAAAATATCGCGGGCAATTTGAGGAGCGCATGAAAGCCGTCATGAGTGAGTTGGAAAAAAATCGCGATGTCATTCTTTTTATTGACGAAATTCATACGATTGTCGGCGCAGGCGGTGCTTCAGGTTCGCTTGATGCCTCTAATATGTTCAAACCTGCTTTGGCAAGGGGCGAAATTCAATGTATCGGCGCGACGACTTTGGACGAATATCGCCAATATATTGAAAAAGACGGTGCTTTGGCGCGTCGTTTCCAAATGGTCATGGTTGATGCAACAACGCCCGAAGAAACCGTTCAAATTTTGAACAACATTAAGGACAAATACGAAGACCACCACCATGTTTCTTACGATGATATGGCGATTATGGCTTGCGTAAAACTCTCCGAAAGGTACATTTCAGACCGCTTTTTGCCCGATAAAGCGATTGACGTGCTTGATGAGGCGGGTGCGCGCGTGCATATCGGCAATATCAAAGTTCCGCAAGAAATTATCAAACTTGAAGAGGAAATCGAAGAGGTTAAAAAGCAAAAAACGCTTGTCGTGAAGAGCCAAAAATACGAAGAAGCGGCTCAGTTGCGCGATAAAGAGAAAAAACTCATCGAAAAACTCGACAAAGAAAAATATCGTTGGGAAAATGATTCGAAAAAAATCGTTTATCCCGTTACAGAAGAGGACATTTCACAAGTCGTTGCCATGATGACCGGAATTCCTGTCAGCAGAATTGCGCAAAGCGAAAGTCAAAAATTGCTTTCCATGAAAGAAGTTTTGAATGACAAAGTTGTCGGACAAAAAGACGCTATTGCAAAATTGGTCAAAGCGATTCAAAGGACGCGCGTTGGCTTAAAAGACCCCAAAAAACCTATCGGAACGTTTATGTTTCTCGGTCCCACGGGTGTAGGAAAAACCGAATTGGCAAAAGTCGTCGCAACTTACCTTTTCGACCGCGAAGACGCAGTGGTACGCCTTGACATGAGCGAATACATGGAGAAATTCTCTGTTTCGCGCCTCGTAGGTGCGCCTCCCGGTTATGTGGGTTACGAAGAAGGCGGGCAATTAACCGAAAAAATTCGCAGAAAGCCCTATTCGGTTGTTTTGCTCGACGAAATCGAAAAGGCGCACCCCGACGTTTTTAACATTCTTTTGCAAGTGCTCGACGATGGAATCCTCACGGACGGTTTAGGCAGAAGAGTTGATTTCCGCAACACCATTATTATTATGACTTCAAATATCGGTGTGCGGCAGTTGAAAGATTTCGGAGCGGGCGTTGGGTTTGCAACACAAAGCAAAAATGAGCAAATTGACAACATTGTGAAAGATACGATTCAAAAAGCTTTGAAAAAAGCCTTTTCTCCCGAATTTTTGAATCGCCTTGATGATGTGATTGTTTTCAATTCTTTGGAAAGAACCGATTTGCACAAAATTATTGATATTTCTTTGAACAAACTTTTCAACCGAATTCTCAATCTCGGTTACAATATTCGCCTCACCGATGCGGCAAAAGATTTCCTTTCCGAAAAAGGATACGACCCGCAATACGGCGCAAGACCGCTCAATCGCGCGATTCAAAAATATTTGGAGGACCCGATTGCCGAAGAATTGCTCAGAGGAGAAATTGCCGAAGGTGATACGCTTGTCGCGGATTATACGCAAGGCGATGATTCCGTGAAAGTTGTGGTAGAGAAAAAATAGTCACCGCGATTTTGGCACGAAAACCTATAAGGTCTAAAAGACCTTATAGGTTTTTTTGCTTTTATATTGCTCTGCCTTTCCACTGATTTTTTTTCTTAAAATATCTAAAAACCGATAGAATTGCCAAATAATGAAATAAAAAAACACGCGGAATGTGTCGGCAAAAATAGAGACAAAAACTTGCTTGCGAGAGTTTGGCAAGGAAAATAGCATGAATAAAAATAAATACACAAAGCGTCAGAAGAGTTTCGGGAACAAAAACGGCACTTAATAAAGGAACAATGCCTATTGAACTCAAAAAAAACAGCAAAAAGAAAACATTGTACGAAAAACCCGCAAAGAAATTTTTTGAAAACCCGTCGGTTGCTTCTTTCAGCGATGCGTACATTCGACATTCGCAACGCTCATCACCGAGCAAAACATCAACTGTTAATCCGTTCTTTTTCAAATACTTAGCAATCTCAATATCTTCCGTTACGCAAGATTTAACTTTTTCATGCGGCGCGTATTTCTGATACACATTTTGTCGAAAAAACATCAATTGACCGTTTGCCGCACTGAGCGAACCGTGATTTTTGCGGCGCACCAAGGCAAAAGGCAGAAGGCTTAAAAGTATATACAACATCATCGGCACTGCTAACTTTTCTCCCTCAGTTATGAGCTTTTGACGCGGGAAAATTGATAAAAAATCTGCGTTTGAACGGCTAAGCGTCTCATACAAATCCGGCAAAATATTTCCGCTCAAATGTACGTCCGCATCAATAAAGAGCAAAAAATCCCCTCGCGCTTCAGCCGCAAGTTGTGCACAAGCAAAATTTTTCCCTAACCAATTTTCGGGCAAACTTTTTCCCGAAATTACTTTAATTATTGAATTTTTTTTTTGGTAAATATTTAAAATTTGAGGCGTTTCGTCTTCCGAATTATCGTTGAGAACAATGATTTCAAAGGGCAAATCATTCAAAGACAATAAAGAATCGAGCGTTTCGGAAATACGCAAAGCCTCATTGCGGGCGGGAATTAAAACCGAAATGCGCGGAAAATTTTCAGGAGCGGCAACAGAACGACGCAAAAACGGTTTTCGGAGCACATTCAAAAACGCCGTAAAACTCAACAAAAGTTGAAAACTTACCGCCCAAATTGCGACAAAAAGCATATTTATTTTTAATTTTAAAAAAATGCAAAAATTGCTTATTTTCTGTTTTGAAAAGCAAATTTCACAAAATCAAAGGCACTGTCGGCGATATTTTTTGAAAATATATCAAAAATTAAATTGACCGCTTTTTCAATAGCCGCATCGGTTTTCTCAAAGTCCGAACTTTCGTCTTTCAGCCAAAATTGAATGATATAATCCGTTTGAAACCAAATTAAATCGGCATATTTTGACGAAAAAAACACACGACTTTCTATTTCATTATTAGAAATGCCCTCATTGACCAAAAATTTCGCATAATTGATAAATTCTTCTTTGAAAAGCGAAATATTGTATTTATTCAAACGCGCCGCAAGCAAAAAGCTTCTTTCCTCTTTCAAAACTTCCACAAGTGTATAAAAAAAGGACAAAAATTTTTCTCTTGTGCCGTATTCCTCATACACCGGCTCGGCTTTGACGCGCAAAAGCGTATTGTCGTACATTTTTTTCCAAAAAGTGCGCTCAATGTGGTTAAAAGAAGAATAAAATTTGTAAAACTCTTTTTCGTCAAGCCCCGCTTGCGCGCAAAAAGCAAAAACCGTATTCGGTCTTTTTCCGTTTTCTCGCAAATATTTTGCGTATTCTTGCTCAATTTTTTCCTTTGAATTTTCCATGTTTGTATTTTTTCCGATTTTGAAAATCAATCCTTAAAACGCATTTTAAAAGAATTTTGTTTAAACTGTCGCTGTGAATTTGGTGATTTTCGCTTGCAAAGTTAATAAAAATACAATTTTTTCAAAAAAAAATCAAGCGAATTTCCGTTGAATCACTTTTTTTTAACCTCCTGCCCTTGTTTGTGTCTTCACAAACTCCCTTTCTACACATAAGTTCGTGCTTTTTTGCAGCACAATTTTCCAAAATCGTGAGGCGAATCGGAATAAACAACGATTTGACAATTTTTGCTACTCAAACGGACTTTTCATTGCAAATTTTCACTTAAATTTGCCGGTAATTGTCCATCATTTCAATAAAATGCAAGAGGAAGAACTCTTTTTTTTCTCCAACGAAGAAGAATTGCGCGAAACTGTTAAAAATTTGCCGCAAGCGCCGGGCGTTTATCGCTATTTCGGCAAATTGAATGAAATTTTATACGTAGGAAAAGCCAAAAATCTCAAAAAGCGCGTCAGCAGCTATTTTACCAAGCAACATCAAGATGCCAAAACGCAAATCTTGGTCAAACAAATTGCAAGAATTGAGTTTACCGTTGTCGAAAGCGAAAATGACTCACTTTTGCTCGAAAACAACCTCATAAAAACGTATCAACCGCCCTACAATATTTTGCTCAGAGACGGAAAACGCTACCCGTATATTGCCGTTACAAACGAGCCTTTTCCGCGCGTGCTCTATATGCGCGAAGTCAAACCGAATTTTGCCCAATATTACGGACCTTTCACGAATCACAAAGCAATTGAGGCACTTATGGAGCTTTTTAAAAAAATTTATACCGTGCGTACCTGCGATTTGAATTTAACAGAAAAAAATATAGCCGCAGGAAAGTTTAAGGTTTGTTTAGAATATCATATTAAAAATTGCAAAGCTCCTTGTCAAGGTTTTCAAACCGAAGGCGAGTATATGCTTGAAATTGAGCAAATTAAGAATATTCTCAGCGGCAGAATTAGTTTTGCCAAAAACTATTTTAAAGAACTTATGTTATCCGCAGCGGAAGAGTTGCAATTTGAGAAAGCGCATAAATTGAAGGAAAAATTTAAGGCTTTGGAAGATTATCAAAGCAAATCGCTCATAACAAGTCCTAATGTGAGCAATTTGGAAATTTATTCTGTCGAAAGTGATAAAGACAAAGCCTACATTAATTACATGATGATTGAAAACGGCTGTATCGTCCGAACCAATAATGCCTTGATTAAGAAGAAGTTAAATGAAACCGATGAGGAAATTCTGACTTTTACCATGGTCAATTTCCGCGAGCGTTTTCGTTCAACTGCCGAAAAAATTATCGTTAATATTCCCGCCGAAATTGATTTAGGAAAAAAAACCGAAATAATTTTTCCGAAAATCGGTGATTTTAAAAAATTATCGGATTTATCCGTTAAAAATGTACAATTTTTTCGCGCCGAGGAAGAACGCCGTGTCGCCGCCGCAAAAGCTGAAAATCAGAAAAATCCCGTTCTTGAACAACTCAAAAAAGATTTGAGAACCGAAAAAATGCCCCTGCATATCGAATGTTTCGACAATTCTCATCATCAGGGCGACAGTTATGTGTCTTCGATGGTTTGTTTCAAAAACGGAAAACCCGCAAAATCGGAGTATCGAAAATACAATATTCAGACCGTTGAGGGCATTGACGATTTCCAAGCGATGTACGAAGTAGTTTTTCGCCGTTACAAAAGGGTGCTCGACGAGGCTTTGCCCCTGCCCGATTTGATAGTGATTGACGGCGGAAAAGGGCAGTTGAGTTTTGCCTGCGATGCCTTAAAAGCCCTTGATTTGTACGGAAAAATTGCGATTGTGGCTTTGGCAAAACGCTTGGAGGAGGTCTTTTTTCCGAATGACAGCGAGCCGCTTTTAATAGGCAGAAAATCGCCGAGTTTGCGCCTTTTGCAGCATATTCGCAATGAAGCGCACCGTTTTGCAATAACTTTTCACCGCTCGCAAAAAACAAAAAACGCCTTCAAAAGCGAACTGATGGGCATCAAAGGGCTTGGCTCAAAAACCATCGAAAAATTACTTACACATTTTAAATCTCTGCGAAAAATCAAGGAAGCGGACGAAAAAAGTTTGCAAGCCCTCATCGGCAGGCAAAAAATGTTGATTTTGAGACAAAAACTTGCCGAAATGAAAGACGAAAACTTGGATTAAGTGCCTTTTTTATTCTTCTCCGAAATATTCCACAAAATTTTTATCCGTTTCGGCGAGCGTGATGCAAAAAAGTTCGGCGCGCCCGCCGGTGAGTTCGCGCACGGGAGGAGCTAAAATTTTCCAAAACTCCGTTACCAAAACCTCGCATGAGGTCAATTTTCCTCTCAAAAAAGGGACATCTTCATTCAAATTTTTATGGTCAACTTGTTCGAGAATAAGCTCTTTGATGAGTTTTCCCAACAATTTCATATCCAAAACGTAGCCGCTTTTTTCGTCGGGTTTGCCCTTCACTTTGACCGTCATTTTAAAATTATGCCCGTGCCAATTCGGAAAAGCGCATTTCCCATACACCTCTTCATTTTTTTCTTGCGACCATTCCGGATTATAAACTTTGTGGGCGGCGCAAAATTCCTCATTTCTGCAAACGTAAATCATCTCAAACTAATTTGGGCGCAAAAGTCGAAAAAATTTTTTTTTTTGCGCAGCGGATTGACAAAAATTAAAAAATATCACAGCATTTTTCCTCCGCAAGATTTTTTTTCAAAACATGAAAACTTTTGCTTTTTTGCTATTTTTGCAAAAAATTGCGCATGTTTTTAATTGTTTTGTACAAAAACTTGATGTCGTTTGTGAAGACACAAACAACGGCGGTTTAATTAGCTGAGGTCGTTTGGAAGACACAAACAACGGCGGTTTAATTAGCTGAGGTCGTTCGAGAAGACACAAACAACGGCAATTTAATTAGCTGAGGTCGTTTGTGAAGACACAAAAAACGGCGGTTTAATTAGCTGAGGTCGTTTGTGAAGACACAAACAACGGCGAGGTTAAAAAAAAATATTTTTTCAAAAAAGTATAGCATGAAAAGAAAAAAAATTGTTGCGGGAAATTGGAAAATGAATTTGCTGCAAGAGGAAGCCATGAATTTGACTTCCGAAGTGGTGCATACCGCAAAAGATGAATTGGGGCAGGAGCCGCAACTCGTTCTTATTCCGCCTTTTCCGCATCTCTATCCGGTCGCCAAAATCATCGGGAGTTTGCCCGTCGCGCTCGGTGCGCAAAACTGCGATTTTCACCCTTCGGGGGCGTACACGGGAGAGGTTTCGCCCGAAATTTTACAATCTTACGGCGTTCGTTTCGTCCTTGTCGGGCACAGCGAGCGCAGGCAATATTACGGCGAAAATGATGCGCTTTTGCTTTTAAAACTCACTGCCGTTTTGCGAGCGGGTTTAACGCCGATTTTTTGCATCGGAGAAACGCTTGACATTCGGGAAAAAGGAATTTTTAAAAACTTGATACAAGAGCAGCTCGAAAACACTGTTTTTACACTTTCGGAAGCTGATTTCGCCAAAATTGTCATTGCTTATGAGCCTGTATGGGCAATCGGCACGGGAAAAAATGCCACCGCAGAGCAGGCACAGGAAGTTCATGCTTTTATTCGCGAATTAATTGCAAAAAAATATACCCGCGAAACAGCCGAACTGACAAGTATACTTTACGGCGGCAGTTGCAAAGCCTCAAACGCGCCGGAACTTTTTGCCTGCCCCGACATTGACGGCGGTTTAATCGGCGGCGCATCGCTCAATTCGCGCGAATTTATCAATATAGCAAAATCATTTGTGTCTTAACATTTGCCTTTTCTGATTCAAAAACGCCCTGAAACAGGTTTTCAAACTAAGAAAGGGCGTTTTTAGCGTTTTTAGGAATTGATTTTTTTGACCGGATTACAAGATTTTCAGGATTTTTAGCCTCAAAAAATGTTTTTTTATCCTGTTAATCATGAAATCTTACAATTTCGGAAAACTTTCCTGTTTTTTGAAGCGTGATTTCCTAAATTCTGTTTTCACCCTTGTTTTTTGTCATTACAAACGACTTCATGATGCAGTGTTTTTTTGTTGCTTGTGATGACAAAAATGACGGCACAAAGCTTTTTTAAAGCAGGAAGATGCCGAAGACTGCAAAATCGCATTGCCGCTTGCGCTGCTCTTTTGGCATCAAACATTTTTACTCAAATTTTATCCCTATTTTTACCTCCGAAAAATTTATTCAACTTTTGTTTTTTGAAAAAAAATTAATACTTTTACGCTCCGCTCCTAAAAAATTGACCATGAAAAATTTGGATAAAGACCACAGTTTATCACAACATAACGAATCGCATCAAAAAAAGATAAAGGGGCTTTTTGCGACGATAAAGGCACTCAAACAATCGGTGCTTTTTCAACAATTACCGGAAGATGCCCTCAAAACAATAGCGGGAGTAGCTAAAACGAGGCAATTTTTCCCCGACGAAGTAATTGTTTGGCAAGGAAATCCGAGCGATAGTTTGTTTTTAATCACGAACGGAATTGTTGCAGTTAAACGAATCTTGACGGCTGAAAAAGAGCATCTTTTAGCTTATTTGTTGCCCGGCAATACGTTCGGAGAGGTCGGAATCCTCGAAAATCAACCGCGTTCCGCGTCCGTAGTGTCCGTGAGCGATGTTGATGTTTTGGTTATTCGCCGAAAAGATTTTATGGATATTTTGCACAAATTCCCTGTTGTGGCGATTGAACTTGCCAAAATTTTGGGCAAATACCTCATTGATACGAACCGTCGTTTGGCAAGGGGCAATAAAAAAGCGAAACTGATTCTTTTTTTCTCGGCGGTGCGCGGCTCCGGCGGAACGACTATCGGCAACCTTTTTTCACGTGAAATTTTTCAAAATACCAAAAAAAATACTGCCTATACCGAATATCCTTCGCCGCGCGAACTTGTTGCAGATTTGAATATTGATAAAAAAACGAAAACTTACAAACACCCCTGCGGTTACGATATTCTTGTTTCGATTGAAGACACTTTTCTCTCCGCCTCCGCGCGTGCAATGTTAATGATTGATGCGATGATGAACGACTATGACAACAACATTATTTGCATCAATGACCCTTATGACGACAATTTAATGCCGCTTTTGGATTTTGCCAATCAAATTGTGATAATTTCGCCTCCGACTCGCGAGGGTTTTCGGGCGATGGCAGATTTGCAAAAGAAACTGAAAAAACACATTCGTCCGAACGAAACCAACGTTTTCACTTTATTAAATCACAAACTTTCGGAAGAAAATTTTGATTATTCCAAAGAAAATTTTGATTTTGAAATCCCATACAACAATGAATATCCGCATATTCAAGACAGCGAATTTGAAACTTGGGAACTGACCGGTGTGTTGAAAAATCTCTTTTCGACTCTCATTGACCGCCTCGAACGAACGAATCAAATCAGTGTTTTCATTCCGACGACCTTAGATGTTGATAAACAAGTAGATACAAGACCTTTTGTCGAAAAAACCCTAAATTTCCTTGCCGAAAGATTCGGCGGTGCGACAAGCAAAGAAGCGCAAGGCGTTTGGAACAGCGATGAAGTCGGGCTTGTCGGCGAAACGGTATATATCGTTCAGAGTTTTGCGACGCAAAATGACATCAACGAACACCTCGATTCCGTAGTGGATTACATCAAAAAACTCAAAGTCGAACTTCGACAAGAAGCTATGGCGTTGGAAATTAACAACAAACTTTCGTTGATTTGATGAAAAAATCGGAATTATTTTTGGCAGAAAAATTGGAAAAACGCGGTGAAATGCGGCGTTTTTTGCCTAATCAAAGCGGTTTATGCGATTTTTCTTCTAATGATTATCTTGGTATCGCTCACAATTCTGCCCTCGAACATGCCTTTCGCGAGCGTTTGGCAAGCGAAAAAAATTGGTTCGGCAGCACGGGTTCTCGTTTGCTGACAGGAAACAACGCGCATCTTGTTCTGACAGAAGAATATTTGGCAAAAATTTTCGATGCGGAGGCAGCTTTGCTTTTTCCTTCCGGTTTTTCGGCAAATTCCACCCTCTTGTCTGCCCTCGCACAAAAGGGCGATTTAATATTGTTTGATGAATTGATTCATGCAAGCCTAAAAGACGGTTATCGCCTCAGTTTCGCGGAACGTAAATCATTCAAACACAATGACTTAGAGGATTTGGAAAATAAATTAGCGACGGCAAAAGGGCATTACAAAGAAATTTTTGTCGTTACCGAAACGGTTTTTTCCATGGACGGCGATTCGCCGGATTTGCCCAAAATGACTCAAATTTGCGGAGAATTGGCTGCCAATTTGATTGCTGATGAGGCGCACGGAACGGGTGTTTACGGAAAAAACGGCGCGGGGAAAATTATTGCAGAAAATTTGCAAACAAACTTTTTGGCACGGGTATATACTTTCGGCAAAGCGGCAGGTTGCGCAGGAGCCTGTGTGGTCGGCTCAAAATTATTGAAAGAATTTTTAGTTAATTTCGGTTTGGGTTTTATTTATACGACGGCTGTTTCGCCTTTGGCGGCACTGCAAATTCAATTTTCAATGCAATCCATTTCCGAAAATCCCGAATGGCAAGAAAAATTACACGAAAATATTGCTTTTTTTAAAAAAAATGCCGCTGAAAAAAAGATTGATTTATGCGCCGAAAGCAACAGCGGAATACAAATGATTGCCTGTCAAAGTGTTGCGGAAGCCAAAATTATTTCCCAAAAACTGTTTGCCGCAGGATTTGAAGTGCGCCCGATTTTGCCGCCGACTTCGCGTACGCCTCG
>JBPOJO010000785.1:0-5377 GCA_052033485.1 Bacteroidota bacterium
TTTGACAAAAAGAAGACACAGTACAAGCAGTCAAAATTAACGCTCACGCGCGACATTAGCACGCGGGAGCGTTTAGATGAGGCTTTTTTCCGAAACAGACATAAGGAAATGGTAGAAAAAATTCTGAATGAGTTAAACATTGACACTAAAAATTCATTAGAAAGTTGTTAAGTATTTAACCGGTTCGCCCAAGAATATAGCGCGAGCTTTAGCTTGCGACTTCATATTCACTTGTTGAGGAAACTTTCCGCCTTAAATTCGCAAGCTTAAGCTCGCGTTACACTCCGGCTAAACAGTTACGGAAGTTGTTAAGAAAATTAAAAACGCGGAAAAATGAATGCACTTGCCTTTGTTTTAGTCTTCATAAAAAAATCTAAAACATTGTATAACAGTCGTTTGTAAAGAAATAAATAATGGCGAAATTGAATGTTTCAACGTCGTCTGCATGAAAATAAGTTTGAAAATTAATTTTTCGTGCATAACTTGCACCTTTACCGCAGCATTGGCTTAGTCGGTTAAAAGCGGCAAAAAAACTTACTTTTTTTACCAAAAACAAGAACAAAATGAAACACTTGCACACGATTTTTTTTACTTTTTTATTCATTTTTTCAGTCTTTGCGGCGCAAGCACAAGAAAGCAAAAATATTCTCAAAATAGCTCCCTTGGGCGTTTTGACAAAGGTAAAATTGCAATATGAGCGTGCAATCGGCGAAAAAAGCGCGTTTTTGCTGACACCTTCCCTGCAATACGGCTTATTCAGCGGCTACAAAGCGGAAGCGACGTACAGACGTTATTATGCGGATAAAAAGCTGAAAGGCTTTTATTGGAACATCAAAATCGGCGGAATTTCTGTCAATGCGGACATGAATTATAATTTTGACTCTTCGGGAGAATTGGACGATGATTTTTGGTGGATGAGTTCCTCCTCGGAAACAGTTGAAAAGGATTACAAAACTTTGAGCAGTCTCGGCGGCGGTGCGGGCATCGGTTGGCAATATTTTGCGGGCAAAAAAAAGCGGCTATGTTTCAATTTCGGTGCTGATTTTCAATATTACCCTTTGAGCACGACAAGCAAAGCTTATCTGAACGCAAGTACATTTTCGGATAATTGGACAAATATTTGGTATTTTTCCGGTCCGGGAGCTGTTTTTTCCCCTTATTTTCTTATGGGAATCGCGTTTTAGGGCTGAATGCAGCATGGACTTTAGTCTGTGAAACACACAGGTTCACAGACTAAAGTTCATGATGCAAGCCTCGATATTGCATTAAAAAAAAACACCCTTAACAAGTGCACAAAAGAAGAATTTGCAAAAAACTCTTTTAATTTTGCAAACATTCCGCTTTTATATTAGCTTTGCAAAAAAACTGTCTTATGTCGTTCAACCATTATGAAGTGCTCAATAAAAGCATCGAAAACCTTCACTCGCAAGCCGAAAAATTGCAATCGCTGACTGAAATTTATCGTAAAACCGATGAAATTAATGAGCATTTTGCCCAAAATCTTGCCGAATTTTCGCGCTTAAAAACAGCTTGGGAAAATTTTTTTTCACTCCAAGAACAAAAATTTGACGCGCTCAAAACCGAAAACAGCCTTTATTTTCGTGAATTTGACAAACTCAGACAAGAAACCGCACAACTTACGGCGCAGGCTCAAGAAATTTTGCGCCTCTTCGATATTCGCAAAAAAGAAACCGACGAGCAACTTGCCGCTTTTGCCTCCGAAGTGAACATTTTGAGAAAAAGCACCGAAACCCAAATTCAAGAAATCGGAAATAATGCCGGTCTTTTGTTGCATAAATATTCGGAAGGTTTGCAAAAATTGACAGCTTTGGAAAATAATTTTGCCGAATCCGAACAAAAAAACAACTCAACGCTTGCCGTTTTAGAAAAAAATATTGCCCTCGTTCGCTCAGAAATAGCCGCTTTTTTGCAAAACAATACCGCGCAGGTACTCGAAAAACTCGAATTTATCGGCAACAAAAACAAAGAAATCGGCATTCGTTTTGAACAAATGATGCACAGAAGCGAAGCCGAAAATGCGCAGGCTTTGCTGAATTTGTCCCAAAAAACCGACGAAATGCTCGCCCGACTCGAACGTTTGTTTGTTCAAAGTTTGAGCGTACTTGATGCCAAAACGGAAAAAAATATGCAATTTTCGCAAAATCAACTATTGCGGACGGAAGAGCTTTTTCGCGATACACAAATTCGGGCGGAAGAAAAAAATGTATTTTTTGCCAAACAAATTAGCGACAGCCAAGAAATTAACAGTCGTTTTGCCGCGTCTGCCGACGAAAAAATTGATAAAATTGCGGGCGATAATCGCAAATTTTACGGCGATTTGGAAAATGCAATGCGTGTGAGAACGGAGCAACTGCAAACAGAATTTCAACTCAAAGTGCGTGAAGAACTCGAAAACCACATTCGCCGCAGCGACCAAACTTTTCGCACGCAACTTGTTGAGTTTCAAAATAATATACGCGAAAAATCCGAAAGCCGTTTTCGTGATGCCGAGAGCAAATTTTATCTTTTGCTGCTCGCACTCGGTTTAAATTTATTGGCAATATTATTTTTAATTTTTACGAAATAAGCAATTATGCTGCTCTAAGTCGGTCTTTCTCTGTTGTTAAACGCTCGTTTTTGAGGATAAAAACAAAAGCGGAAAATTGTCATCAGAGAAATCCGGTCGTTTTTTTTTGATATTATGTCCTTTTTTTGTAGGTTTGCGCGTGCCGCCGGTGCGGTGATTTTGCCTCTCTGTCGCAATTTTTTATTCGTAAAAGTTCATTTGCAAGCGGCAAGGCTGTGAATCGCCGGTTGATAGTTTGCAGCTCAATGTTTTGCAAGCCGGCTAAATAGTTACAAATCAACGTAACTATTTAGCCGGCTTGCCCGAGAATGTAGCGCGAGCTTTATCTTGCGACCTCTCATTCGCTTGTTGAGGATACTTTCCTCCTTAAATCCGCAAGCTATAGCTCGCGGAACAAGCCGGCAAAATATTAAAAAAAAGATGTTTCAAAAATCGCCGCAATACTCACAATTAAGACTTAAAGCCGTAAGACAAAATATTATTTTGCTCACGGAGACACACGTAACCTACAAACACACGGGGCAAAAATTCCCTTTGGGAAAAGAGGAAAATGTGCGTTTGGATTATTTTCTCAAATTGGTTTTTCTAAAATTTATTCCGCCCGAATTGGTTGCGTTTGAGTTCCCGATGCGCATCGGTACGATTAGTGTGCGGGCGGACATTGTCGTGCTTTCGAAAGAAAATTTTCCGCCTTATTTTTTGATTGTCGAATGTAAAAAACCGCAAATTTCTGCCTCCGAGTTCGAAAATGCCCGTTGTCAAGCCTTGTCTTACGAAAAGCAACTCAATTCAAAATTTGTCGTCGTAACAGACGGACACAAACATTTATGCCTTGAAACGGTTTTTTCCAAAACGGGAAAGTCATACCGCGAGATTTCGGACTTTCCGAGCAAAAATGCACAATTTTTGCTCCTTTGGCGGCTCAAATCTTGGTGGCAAGGCTTCAAAAACCGACAAAAAAATGAGGGATAACGATGAAAATTTTATTGCCGAAATAACAACTTGGTTCGACAAAAATAAAAGAAATTTGCCTTGGCGCGACACTAAAAATGCGTATTTCATTTGGCTTTCCGAAATTATTTTGCAACAAACAAGGGTCGCGCAGGGCTTACCTTATTTTGAAAAATTTGTCGCCCATTATCCGAGTGTTGCTGAATTAGCCGCCGCGTCGGAAGACGAAATAATGCGTTTATGGCAAGGTCTCGGCTATTATTCGCGGGCGCGAAACATGCACAAAGCAGCTAAAATTATTGCCGAAAAGGGCTTTTTTCCGGATAATTTTAGTGATTTGCGAAAGCTGCCCGGCATCGGCGATTACACTGCCGCCGCCGTCGCTTCCTTTGCTTACGGAGAAGCCGTTGCGGTGCTCGACGGCAATGTTTTTCGTGTTTTGAGCCGGTATTTCGGCATCGAAAATGATATTTCTTCGCCCGAAGGAAAAAAAGTTTTCGCACAAGTTGCACAAGCACAATTAGACAAAAAACGCCCCGATTTGTACAATCAAGCGATAATGGAGTTCGGCGCATTGCATTGCAAACCGAGTGCGCCTTTGTGTGAAACTTGCCCGCTTCGTTTGAATTGTTATGCTTTTGCAGAAAAAAAACAAGACGTTTTGCCCATTAAAGCAAAAAAAATTGCCGTTAAAGAGCGTTTTTTGCACTATTTTCTTGTTGAGCATGAAGGCAAATTTTTGCTCAAAAAGCGTGCGAACGATGGAATTTGGGAGGGCTTGTACGATTTGCCTTTTTGTGAAGAAAATGAAGAAAAAACTGCAACTTTTTTACTGCAAAACATTTCCGATGCTGATACATATTTTAACTCTTTCAAAAAAAACGACGAGATTTTGCATATTCTTACGCATCAAAAATTGCGAATTTTTTATTTTCATATCGTCTTGAAAAGTTTAGAAAAACCCGAAGAATGGGCAAAATATGACTTCTTTTCACCCGAAGAAATCGAAAAATTGCCGAAACCGATTGTTTTGGCTAATTTTTTAAAAAAAACTTGCTTAGATTAGCCGCAGTGTACCGCGAGCTTCAGCTTGCGGATTTAAGGAGAAAAGTACCCTCAACAAGCGAAAATAAGGTCGCCGACTAAAGCTCTTGCTACATTCTTGGGCAAGCCGGCTAAATACTTACAAAAAAAAACTTGCTTAGATTAGCCGCAGAGTAAGGGCGGAAAGGTGCAGAAAATACGCAGCGGATTAAAATATGCACAATTTTTGCGGTAATTTTAAGCCCGAATGTACCGCGAGCTTTTAGCTTGCGAATTACGGCATTTGTGGCGCAAGTCCGAATGTACCGCGAGCTTATAGCTTGCGAATTACGGTGTTAGGTTTGCAAGCCTGAGTGTACCGCGAGCTTTTAGCTTGCGGTTTACGGTGTTAGGTTTGCAAGCTGACTGCTTGCAATACAATATTTTGCAAACCGCCCCAACAGTTACGGATTTATGTAATTATTTGGCTTTTTGACAAAATATTATACTGTATGCAATCAGCTTGGGCTTCAAAAGAGCTAAATTTAGCCGGCAAGATGCCGGCGATACTATCTCAGTTACGGATTTATTACCCTAAAATAAAAAAAATGATGAAAAGTAAAAATTTCCTGACAAAACACTCTTTGATGAGGGGGTTTCATTGTTTTTTGCTCATTTTGTTCCTTGCTGCGTGCAGCTCAAAAAAGGACGAAAAAATTACCCCGCCCGAAGAAAATAAGCCCGAAACTTGGATTTTTAACGGTAAAATTATCGGAAAACACAACGACACGGGAATGGCTTTTGCGATGCCTGCCG
>JBPOJO010000276.1:0-4406 GCA_052033485.1 Bacteroidota bacterium
AAAGAAATGGCGGGCGAAATTTATGATACAAAATTGGCGACGAAAGCGATTTTGTTGCAGGCAAGTCAAAAAATTAAAAACAGGATTTTGAACAGCAAAGACAGTGTTTTGATTGCGCAATACAGGCAGTTGACGGATTTAAAACAGAACATTAACAAGGCGGAATCAATGACTTTTTTGCAAAGAAAAGAGCTTGCAATTCCGCTTGATTCGCTCCGCAATGAGGCAAATAATTTGGAAAAAAGCCTGTCAAAAAAATCAACAGACTTTGCGAAACTGTATGAAAATGAGACAGTTACGTGGAAAAATATTCAAGAAAAACTCAAAGACGGTGAAGCGGCGATTGAGATTGTTCGCTATCAATCGTGGGGCGTTAAAACTGTTTTGCAAGATTCGTCAGATGCCCCTAATTTTCCCGAATATCCTCAATTCGGCTTGCAAAATGAGGCGCAATACGCTGCTTTGATTATCAAAAAGAAGTCAAAATTGCCCGAAATTGTGCCGATTCCGGAGGGGGATAAATTGGAAAAAAATTATTCCGTTTATCACAAAAACATGATTTTTTTCAAACGAAATGACAGCATCAGTTATCAAAAATTTTGGAAGCCGATTGCACAAACTTTAAAGGGCATCAAAAAGGTTTTTTTGTCGCCCGACGGGGTTTATAATCAAATTGCTCTTGAAGCACTTTTTAACAAGGAAAGCAAGAAGTTTGTTTTTGAAGAGATTGATTTACAATTACTTACGAATACAAAAGACTTGTTGTCATTCGGTAAAAATGAAAAACAGACGCAAGATGCTGTTTTGATGGGCTATCCGATTTACGACGGAGAAAGGGACAAAAATGATACGACGAAGCAAAAAAATGCGGACAGGGAGCGAACATTTACATTTTTGGACAAAGTGGCACTTTTGCCCGGCACCTTGCAAGAGGTGAATAATGTTCGGGAGCATTTGCAAAAAAGGCAATATCAGACGCAAGTTTTTTTAGCGGAAAATGCGTCGGAGGAGAACCTCAAACAGGTTCGTAATCCGAAAATTTTGCACATTTCAACACACGGATTTTTCATTGACAAAAAAACGGAGAACACACATATCAGTCCGATGTTGCGTTCGGGTTTGCTTTTGGCGGGGGTGAGCGACCGTTCCCGCAGCTATCAGGCGGGGCAGGAAGACGGTGTTTTGACGGCGCAGGAGGCGGCGAATTTGACGTTAGACGAGACGGATTTGGTGGTGCTTTCGGCTTGCGAAACGGGTTTGGGTGATGTGAAATCGGGCGAGGGGGTGTATGGATTGCAGCGGGCGTTTCGTGTGGCGGGCGCGAAAACGCTGATAATGTCGCATTGGAAAGTAGATGATGCCGTAACGCAGGAGTTGATGAGCATTTTTTATGAGCGATACGCGGCGCATCATAACGCACGCCTTGCTTTTCGTGAGGCGCGCGAATCGGTGAAAAAGAAGTACCCCGAACCCTATTTTTGGGCTGCTTTTGAGATGTTTGGGGAATAAAAACATTTTTTCGGATTTCTTTTTAACTATGCGGGAAAATGACGGCGACGGCAGTTGTTTGGTTTTGTTTTAAAATAAAATGGAATAGCTGACAACTTCGGAAAACTTTCCTGTTTTTTGCAGCACAATTTCCTAAATCCTGTTTTTGCCGTTGTTTTGTGTCTTCTCAAACGACCTCATGATGCAGTGTTTTTTTGTCGCTTGTGAAGATACAAGTGACGGCACAAGTTTTTTTCAGGCTACTGCTAAGCTTCTGCTGTCGAACCGCCCCTATTTTCAATTTTTTGAAAAACAGCGAAAGTAAAATTGAAAAGTGCTGCTCATGCTTCATCCTTTGACAAACAGAAACATAAGCTGCACCGCCCGATTTACGCGAAGTCTGCTTTTTAAGCTATACTTTAATTAAGAAATTTTATCAAATAAACCAACGCCACGCTGACACCCAAGCCCGCAACTATTTTTAATAAATCCATACCGACAATGCGCCAAATTTGGCTCAAAGAAGGTGATTTCAGGCTTATGCCCATCGCAAATTCGCGCCCCGCCAAAAGTCCGACAAAAACCCATGTCGTACTCATCGGAATTTTGCTCAATTCCAAAAATATTAACAACATAAATCCGTACAGAAAATCAATCACCGTTGCCGAACGAATATCGCTTGTGTTTGTTTTGCTTGTTACCACTTTTTGCACCGCTCCGCCTCTTTGATAAATTACAAAAGCCAAAAGCCCCAAAAAAAGCACAACGGAAAGGGCAAAATGCCCCGCCTCTAATTTGCGCGGAAGATAAACGTATATATTCGCCAAGTCTTGTTTTAACCATTGACTCCATAAAAAACCCGTCGAAATCCACTGCAAAGCCATCCACCAACCCGCTTGATGCTTTTTCATTTCGGTTTTTAAAAAATAGGTTTCTATTTTGGGTGTAATCAAAAAGTATATGACAAGTGCGAAAAAAAAAGAAATGACATAACCGATAATAGACTTCGTCAGCATCGGCTCAATTAAATCACTGTTAAAAACATTTAAAACAAGGAATGTCGTGCTGACAGGAATCCCGAAGCGCGTTATGGCAAGCAAAACCAAAGGCGGCAAAATTATCCACCATTGTGCGTCTGCGGGAAAATTAACTTTTGATAACAAACCATAGCTCGCGTCCCCCTCATTGACATACCAACCATAAACCAATATTATCAACATAATTGAGGCAATGTAAGCATACAAAAAGTACCACTTTTGGTTGCTGTTTGAGCTCAGGAATGTTCCGAGCGTTTGAATTACGTCATTTCCGACTACCGAATATGCGGCAGCCATGAATCCGATAAGTAAAAAAATCTCACTCCAAAGCATAAAATTTATTTGTTAGTACTGACCTCATTTTTGTTACCTGCTTTTTCAGAAAAATTATCGCTTTTTAACGAACCGTAAATCAATAAAAAAGGCAGAATGAAAAAAACCAAAAGAATGTATAAAAAACCCGTTATCCTGAACCGCATCGTCCACCTGCCGACCGTTTCGGACATATAAATCGGAATTCGTCGTATAAATGCAAAAGGCAGAAGTAAAAATGCTCCGAAAATGTTAAAAAATAAATGACACAAAGCTATCGCCATCGCCTGCTCGGATTTGCTCAGCGCAACCAATAATGCCGTAAACGTCGTGCCGATGTTTGCGCCGACGATAAACGGAAAAGCGCGTTCTAAGGTGATTTTTTGCGCCGCAACCAAGGGAACAGTCAATGAAGTCGTAACCGAACTTGATTGTATGATGCCTGTCAAAACAAGCCCCGAAAAAAGCGATTTCCACGACGAGCCTAAAAGATGTTCGTTAAATTTTTCTTGAAAACGCTTTACCCACAAGGATTTAAGTTGAAAAACTAAAATGCGCAGACTTGTAAAAAGCATGAGCGTTGAAATTAAAATGCTCCAAAAGCCCGATACTTGCAGAAAAGACAAGATTTTTGAGGCAAGACTTTTTATTCCGAAATTACCCGTCCAAGCCAAAGAATTTTCGTTAAAATTTATCAAATTCGACACAAAAGCACTGATGTCGGAGAGGAAATGAAAATAATATTCCAAAGGAAGCATCACCGTAACGCTGATGATGTTGAAAAAATCATGCAAAGTTGCGGCAGAAATTGCACGCTCAAATTCTTTTCGGCGGTGAATATGCCCGAGCGAAACTATCGTACTCGTAACCGTTGTGCCGATATTCGCCCCCATGATGACAGGAACGGCATTTTGCAAAGAAATCATATCAGAGGCAACCATTGCCACCACGACGGAAGTTGTCGAACTGCTGCTTTGCGTAATTGATGTTATCAATAAACCGGCAAAAAGACCGATGAAAGGATTATTGGAAGCGACTAAAAAATTCCTCACGGCTGAACCGCTGAGGGTTTTGAATGAGGCAACCATCATTTCTACCGAAATAAAAAAGCAAAAAATTAACAAAAAAAGAAAAACAATTCTTAGGGTTAAACTGTTTGCAATAACGGTTTTGTATTCTTTTGCTTTTTTAAAAGCGATTTCGGTCATTATGATAAAATTTTCGGCAAATTTAGGAATCCCCCGTCGATTTTTTTAGTCTCACAGTCGAATTTAATAATTCATTAATTTTGCCTTGCTTTTTTTCTTAAAAACGTAATACTGCAAGCCTTGTCGTTCTTTATTTTTCGTAACTCTTTAGGCGGTTTGCCCAAGAATGCAGCGCGAGCTTTAGCTTGCGACCTTCAAACGCTTGTTAGAATGTAGCGCGAGCTTTAGCTTGCGACCTTAAATTCGCTTGTTGAGAATGCAGCGCGAGCTTTAGCTTGCGACCTTACATTCGCTTGTTAGAATGTACCGCGAGCTTTAGCTTGCGACCTTACATTCGCTTGTTAGAATGTACCGCGAGCTT
>JBPOJO010000225.1:0-2575 GCA_052033485.1 Bacteroidota bacterium
CACAAGCCGAGGTTGACGTGGTGATTCCATTCGCCCGCATCATTTTTGATAAATTCGCTCAAAACAGGGCTTTTTGAGAGGGCAGCAAGCGTAACAGGGCTTACAAATTCTTTTGCCGCCTCCGTCATAAGGATTTGCACCTCCGCGCCGTTTTTCACCAAAAGCCGCGTCAAATGCGCTGTTTTGTACGCTGCAATACTTGCCGTAACGCCGAGCAGTATTTTTTTTCCTTGTAGGGGGTTTGTTGTCATCTCCGGCTGTTTTTTTGCATAAATTTAGCTATAATTTTTCCAAAACGGAAATTTTAAAAAAAAAGCAATATTTTTGGGTTCATTTCGTACCACAATTAAAAATCTCGTCAAAATTTATGAAAAAAATCATTCTTTTTGCGTTTTTTGTCATTTTTGTTTCGCCCTTACTCGCGCAACCCGCCAAGTTGCAAATCAATAAGGGCAGTCGTTACACGCGCACACATATCGTAACGCTGCAAATTGCGGCTTTTGATGTCAATAAAATGAAAATCAGTAATTTCCAAGATTTTCGCGATGCGAATTGGATTGCTTATGAGCCAAAGGTTTACGGTTGGGCATTGCAGCATGCTGACGGAAAACAAAGCGTGTATGTAAAGTTTAAAAATGCTGCCGGAAAAGAGACGGAATCGGTTTCTGACGATATTTTGCTCGACCGCACGCCGCCGAAAACCGGAACGATTAAAATTGACGTGCCGAACGGTGCCATCAACGACACTGCCGCGCTTGTTTCTTTGCAAATTGATTGTAAAGAAGCAGATTACATGATGATTGCTAATCACAAGTCATTTTTCAGAAAGCGTTGGCAAATTTTTCAAGCGGAAGAAAAAGATTGGCGTTTGTCCGGCACACTCGACGGCGACAAGATGGTTTTTATCAAATTCAGGGACAAAGCCGGCAATATTTCGGAAGTCTCGACCGACAAGGTCATTCTTGATACGCAAGGACCGTTGCGCTCTAAATTGACCATTAATTTGGGAGAAGAATTTACGACGGACAAGTCGGGAAAAGTTAAATTGAAGATTTTTTCTGTCGGCGCAACGCAAATGATGGTTTCAAATAATAAAAATCTCGAAGGCGCGGAGTGGCAACCTTACAAAGATAATTTTGAATGGGCACTCGAAAGCGGCGACGGCGAACGTTTTGTACATGCAAAATTCAAAGACAACGCCGGCAATATTTCGGAAGTCGTTTCCGACGACATCATTGTGGACGCAACTCCGCCTCAAAAATGCTCCGTACTCGTCAACGACGGCGCGGAAGTTACAAGACATCCCGACGGTTTTGTCGAACTTTCTAGGAATGCGGAAGAAGCAGACATGGTGCTTATCAGCAATGATAAATCGTTCAGAGGGGCGCGTTGGATGCCTTTTGAAGCCCCGAACATGGTCATAACCGATTGGAAACTCACGGAAAATAACGGTGAAAAAACGGTTTTTGTGAAATTTAAAGACACGGCGGGCAACGAAACGGAGGTTTTCACGGATAATATTGTTCAGATAAAATAAAGCGAACAGCCTTTTTTTTGATATTGAACCTATAAGGTTTTTAAGCCTTGTAGGTTTTTTTTATTCATAAATAATTGATAAAAAATGTTTTAGGTGTTTTTTTGTAAAAATAAAGACAAGAGCAGAGATATCAAGTAAGAGAAGAAAAAATTATTCTTCATTCATTATTTTAGTTAATTTTTCCAAAATTCCGTAGACAGCCGGACAAATTCCGGCATTAAGGGCAGTTTTATCAAAAAGACCTGTTTGATTTTTGCGGTCGGTGTGCGGATAGCCCGCACAAGCTTTAGGACGCACATCATACACGGCGCAATAATTGTCATTCATTAAAAAGGGGCATGGCGTTTGGCGAAAAACATAGTCGCCGTCCTCATCAATTTTAATGTATTTTTCGTTAAAATCTGCCGGACGCATGGAAAAAAAATCGGCTAATTTTTCCGTGTCTTTGTTCGTCAGAAGCGGACTTGTCGTTTTGCAGCAATTCGCACAATGCAGGCAATCAATTTTTTCAAATGCTTCGTCGTGCAGTTCTTCAAAAATTTCATCAATATTTTTGGGCGGTTTTGCTTTTATTTTTTTTAATAATTTAGAAAAATTACCACTGTTTTTACGAAACAATTGCGGCAAATCTTTAATTTCGGGCGCAATGATGGGAATATTTTCCTTTGGAGCAGTTGTTTTATGTGAATTTTTTTTGCCCATTTTTGAATTATTTTTTATTGCTTTTGCTTCCGAAATTTTGTTTAACAACAATTTTTTGACTGCAAAAACATGCAATACAGCGTTGAAAAATAGAATTTTGCGGCTCAAAAAATATATAAGTCGCAAAATAAATGTACAGGTTTTCGCCGAAAAAACTTCTCAGAGTTTTTTTCTCCGATTCATGGCTTAAGTCGGAAAAGAGGCTTTTGATTGCTCAGATATTTTCAATTTCGTCAATCGTCAAATTTGTTTTTTGTTGAATGACTTCTGCCGGCATGCCGCTTTCTTTCAACATTTTAGCCAACTCCGTTTGAAGTTGTTTTGCTTTGTTTTTTT
>JBPOJO010000193.1:0-1677 GCA_052033485.1 Bacteroidota bacterium
CTCAAACCGATTTATGCGGAAATGAAAAGCAAGTTTATGCAGGGTTTAAAAACGCATGATTTTTCGCAGCAATTAGCCGTTTTTGCGAAGGAAATGAGGGGTAAAGTAAATTTGGAAAGTAGAATGAATGAAACCGAGCCAAAGTCTTACCAAAAAAATATAGTTTCGGGTGTAACAATCGGCAACATCGGCGGTGATTTTATTGTTGGCGACGGACATAGTAAGGATTAATTTTTTTTAACTTTACGGCTTTGTGATTGTTGTTCAAAGGCAAAGCCGTTTTTATATTTAATCAACATGACAAACATTCATAACTCAAAAAATGTCCTCGTAGATGTTACGATTGGCAATGTGCAAGGAAACTTTCATGTAGGCGATATTATTCACTTGCATTTCAAAGATGCGGAGAGCGGAAAAATATTTATAAAAGATTTTGAGAATACCAAAGAAGAAGCCGAAAGACTGTATCGAGAATTTCAGCAAGAAATTGGCGAAATTAGGCTTTTGCTCAAACAAAGACAAGAACCTGTTTTGCATCAGTTTGCAGAAAAAATTTACAATATTGCCAAAATAGATAATGCCTATTTTTATGGAGAAGGTAGATTTACATTTCAAGCGGAAAAAGTTATTTTTGATAGTAAAGTGTTGACTGAAAAGCAAAAAGACCGTCTTGAAATGTTGGAAGGTTTGGAAAGGCGTTTTCAGAAACGACTGAATGAAAAAATGAAAACCGAATTGCGTTTTCAATTGGAATTGAATTTGGAATATACGAAGGAAGGCACAAACGAAACCTACCTAAAAGATTACTTCATAGACAGTTACGAGGAAAAATCGGCGGAAAGTTTTGAAAAGCTTTTTCAGGATTATGAAAGTACCTTGAAAAGGGTGTTGAGTTTGGGTGAGGCGGGTTCAGGAAAAACGGTTTTGATGTTGCAATTTGGTTTGAAATTGGTAGAGTTGGCAAAGCAAAATTTTGATTATCCTACGCCTGTACTCTTGAATTTGGCAACTTGGCGGGACGAAAACCAAACTTTTGAAACGTGGTTAGAAGAAAATTTGGTGTATGCGGCAGGCGAATACGGCGCAGCCCGAAAATATGCCAAAGAAATGGTACAAGAAAATAATTTGCTTTTGCTCTTGGACGGCTTGGACGAAATACCCGAAACCGACCGCAGAAGTCTTTTAGAAAGATTAAAACCATATCTTGACAAATTAAAAAACACCAATAATAATTTTCCTGCTTTGTTGATGACTTGTAGAAAAGAAGATTATTTGAAAATAGAATTACCGAAAGAAGCAGCAATGAGAGCAAATATCCAATTAGCACCACTTAAACCTGAAAGTATCATCAAAGAATTGGAAAGAATAAATCTAAACGACCAAACTTCAAAAGCCAAAATCTTACTGAACCGCATAGCCGAAATGCCCGAAGTAGCCCGAAAGCTCAAAAGTGCTTTTGAGGTGCATTTGTCTTTGAATATGGCTGACACATTTAATTTTAAACAACTCACTACTGAAAACTTGGTTAATGCTTATGCTGCCCAAGAAATTAAAACTTTATTGCATGAGTACCCCAATGCACATGAATATTTGCATCATATTGCAAATAGATTAAAAGAAAGTGAAACTTACAAACTTAAACTTGCTGATTTTTTGGTTCACGCTTCTTCAAAAATA
>JBPOJO010000499.1:0-11485 GCA_052033485.1 Bacteroidota bacterium
AAGCTCGCGGTACACTCCGGCTGAACAGTTAGGATTTTTGAAAAAAAACATAAATACCAATAATTTTTCAAAATATTGCAACGCATGAACAAATCTTCGCGTTACCTTTTAAAGCATCAATAATACCATGAAAATTTTTACAATTTTTTTAGCACTTTCATTTCTTTTCAACGCTTGCGCCCTAAAAGAAGATGCGGCTACACCCTACGGGAACGATTTAATTATCGAATACAATTTTGAAACCGGTACACAATCATGGACGGGAAATTTTTGCGATTATGATAAAGCTCTTCCCGACGAAAATTTTCGTTTTAACTTTTCTCGGACGCTTTTGCCGGACAGTATGAAGGAGCGAAAAAACGCACTTAAATTCAGTTTTGACAACACAAACGGTGATTTATTTGCTTATGCAACAGCACCTTACGACAACTTAATACCCGATATGCTTTACGAAGTGAGTTATCAAATTGATGTCGCGACTCGCTACCCAATATTAGGTGCGGGCGACGCAATTTTTGTGAAAGCCGGTGCCACTTCTTATCAGCCTGTTAAGACCTTGTACGGCAATTTTTGGGGAATAAATGTGTTAAAAGGCAATAACGGCAAGGAGGGCGAACAAATGTTTTTGCTCGGTACGGCTTCCGCGCCGATTAATAACAACTCTTATCAAATGATTAATTTAAAAAGTGTGCGTCCGCAAGTGGTTCAAACGGATAAAAACGGTCGAGTTTGGCTGATAATGGGCTTTGACAGTCAATATGCCGCTTCTACGGAAATTTATTTGAGCAAAATAAGGGTTTATTTCAGAGCTATTGAATGATTTTTTCAAAAAAAAAACCGACAGAAATGCCGGTTTTTTTTTGCTTACCGCAAATGATTGCGAATTTATGCTTTTTTGGGACCGTCTTTTACTAACCAAAGACCGACACCGAATGCGGTAAGAAAAAGTGTTACGAAAAATACATACGCTGCTGTTTCCATATCAGAGAAAAATTTAATTGGAATGCCGCAAAGATACAAGACAGAAGTGAAACAACAAGAAAAAATTGAGATATTGATACCGAAAATTTAATTTTTTGCACTTATTTATCCTTTCTTTGCCTAAACTGCCTTCATTCAGCGTTTTTTTGCCCAAAGTGCCGTGTTTTTTTGATTGAAGAAGGGGGCGTTGTTTGTGTCTTTATCGCCGTCGTTTGTGTCTTCACAAACGACATCCTCGCCGTTCTTTGTGAAGCTTCAAACAACAGTGGTAGGCTTAGCAATAACATTTTTCCAAGAATAGTTACTTCCTTTGCACATAAAATTACACTTTTTAATGCTCAGAATAATTATTTTTTTGCCCTAAAAGCCGCTGAAAAAATGTTTTGACTTTTTAATTTTTTTTTATTGCTTGTATTGTCATATCAAATATTTTTTTTTTTGCTTATTTTTTTTACATTTGCGACGCGATTAAACTGCAATTTTTCATCTAAACAATTTCTAAAATGAGTTGGTTTTCGGTAGCTCTATCGAGTTCGCTTGGGCGCAAGTTAATCATGTCGCTCACGGGACTTTTTTTATGCTCATTCCTTGTCGTTCACTTGATTGGTAACTTTCAGCTTTTGGCGGGCGATGCGGAAATCCGCTTCAATGAATATGCGAAGTTTATGACTTCTTTTCCCTTAGTAAAGCTGCTTTCTTATGGTCTTTATGCAGGGTTTATTTTGCACATTGTTGACGGCATTATGCTGACAATGAAAAACAATGAAGCGCGCCCCGTTCGTTACAAAGTGATGCGCGGCGACCAAACAAGCTCTTGGGCATCAAGAAATATGGCGTTTTTAGGCTCTGTCATTTTCTTTTTCTTAGTGATTCACCTCTATAATTTTTGGTTCCAAATGCACTTCGGAGAAATCGGAACAGATGCAAACGGCAACAAAAATCTTTATGTTGTGGTGAAAGAAGCTTTCGGAAATATCGCCTACGTAGCCTTATATGTGGTGGCACAATTTGCTTTGGCGTACCACCTTTTGCACGGTTTTCAAAGTGCTTTTCAGACGCTTGGCTTGAACCACCAAAAATACACGCCTGCGATTCGTTTTATTGGTTTTGCTTTCGCGATTGTCATTCCGGCAGCTTACGCGGCAATTCCTTTAATCATGTTCATCAAAAATTAATTTTTTCAATTTTTGCCCTTGATTTTTTACGAATTTCGGGAAAAAAAGACATCAAACCATGACTAAATTAAACTCGAAAATACCTGACGGACCGCTTTCGGATAAATGGACGCGGCATAAATTTAACGTCAAGCTTGTCAACCCCGCTAACAAAAGAAAATACGACATCATTGTCGTCGGAACAGGGCTTGCAGGAGCTTCTGCGGCAGCTACTTTTGCGGAATTAGGCTATAATGTTCACGCTTTTTGTTTTCAGGATTCACCGCGTCGCGCACACAGTATCGCTGCACAAGGGGGAATCAATGCCGCTAAAAACTACCAAAATGACGGCGACAGCACTTGGCGATTGTTTTATGACACCATCAAAGGGGGCGACTATCGTGCAAGAGAGGCTAACGTACATCGTTTAGCCGAAGTGAGCACGGCTATCATTGACCAATGCGTTGCGCAAGGCGTTCCTTTTGCTCGCGAATACGGCGGAATGCTCTCCAATCGCTCTTTCGGCGGTGCTTTGGTGTCTCGTACTTTTTATGCAAAAGGTCAAACCGGACAACAACTTTTGCTCGGCGCATACAGCGCGTTGAGCCGTCAAATCGGTACCGGAAAGGTGAATATGCACTACCGTACCGAAATGCTCGACGTAGTCGTGGTCGACGGCGTAGCACGCGGCATCATCACAAGAAATTTGGCGACGGGAAAAATCGAAACTCACGCCGCTCATGCCGTAGTTTTGGCGACCGGCGGTTATTCAAACGTTTTTTACCTCTCCACAAACGCGATGGGTTCAAACGCAACTGCCGCTTGGCGCGCACACCGCAAAGGCGCGCTTTTTGCGAACCCCTGCTATACTCAAATTCACCCGACTTGTATCCCCGCTTCCGGTCATCACCAATCGAAATTGACTTTGATGTCCGAATCGCTCCGCAATGACGGAAGAGTGTGGGTGCCGCGCAAACCCGGCGATACGCGTCGCCCGAATGATATTCCCGAAAATGAGCGTTATTACTACTTGGAAGAAAAATATCCTACTTTCGGAAACTTGGTGCCGCGCGATGTTGCTTCGAGAAATGCCAAATACGTTTGCGACCAAGGTCTTGGCGTTGGACAAACCAAACGTGCCGTTTATCTCGACTTTGCAACTGCCATTAAACGCGACGGTGAAGCAAAAATCAAAGACAAATACGGCAACCTTTTCGATATGTATCAGCTCATTACCGACGTAAATCCTTACAAAGAGCCGATGAGCATCTATCCCGCGCCGCACTACACGATGGGCGGACTTTGGGTAGATTACAATTTAATGACCAATATTCCGGGGTTATATGCCATCGGTGAGGCGAATTTTTCAGACCACGGAGCTAACCGACTTGGTGCTTCCGCTTTGATGCAAGGTTTGGCGGACGGTTATTTTGTAATTCCTTATACAATAGGCGATTATTTAGCATCACTTCCGTATCAAAAAGTCGGAATTGACCACCCCGAATTTAAGAATGCGGAAGAAAAGGTAAAGACTAATATTGCTTTTATGCTTGCTCAAAAAGGCAATAAAACGCCCGACCAATTCCACATCGAACTCGGTGAAATTATGTTGGACAAATGCGGCATGTCGCGTACGCCCGAAGGCTTGAAAGAGGCTATTCAAAAAATTCAAGGGCTTAAAGAGGAGTTCAAAACGAACCTCAAAATGACGGGCAACAACGAAGAAATGAATATTACTTTGGAAAAAGCCTTGCGCGTAGAGGACTTTTTGGAACTCGGCGAACTCATGTGTCTTGATGCTTTGGAACGCAATGAATCTTGCGGCGGACACTTCCGCGAAGACCATCAAACCGATGACGGCGAAGCGAAAAGAAACGACGAAGATTATGCTTATGTGGCTGCTTGGGAATACAATGGTTTCGGCAACAAACACAATTTGCATAAAGAAGAGCTTGTTTTTGAAAATGTTAAATTGACACAAAGAAGCTACAAATAAAATTTCTTTTTTCAAAATAAAGTGTGTCGGATAGCATTTTCGGCACACTTTTTTTTGTAAATTCCATGCTGAAAGCTGCCTGAATTGCTCAATTTATGTCTAAAACAACATCTGCTCTTATTCCTTCAAATTCATTACACAACAAAAATTTTTTTCAATCAAAAAAATTCCTACCTTGTTAAAAATTTTGCAAAATCAATGAAAACTTTTATCTGCTTGATAATCCTGTTTTTGCCGTTTATATGGGGCAAAAACAATCTTTTTGCCCAAAAAAATACCATTAACGGGCGCGTTACCGATGTCGTAACAGGCAATCCCGTTAAAAAAGTCCGTGTCATTTTGCCCAACGCAGGCAAAAAAATTCTGACAGACGAAAACGGAAAATTCAAAACAGGCATCAACAAAAAGATGAAAAGTTTTGTTTTGCGAAAATTCGGCTACGACGACCTCATTTCTCCTGCCAAAGAGGGGAATTTTGATTTCTCGCTCAAACGCCCTGAAATTTATTTTGACAGCCTCGCCGGAGGACTCTTTGCGTTGCAAAAAATGCGCTTTGATTGTTTTGCCGTCGAAAAAATTGATTTTTCTCCGACTTTGAGTTTTGAAAATAATCTCAAAAAAAGCAGCAACGCAATGATTTTTGTCGCTCCGAAGACGGGAAATGCCCCCTTTTTTAACATTCGCGGTGCTGCTTCTATCGTCCCCGACAATCGCCCTTTGTTGCTTCTCGACGGCATGCCTGTCTTATCCGAAAGTTTAGCCGGCACGCCTGCCTCCCTAAGTTTTTTTCTCGGTTTGCACCCTGCCGATATTGCTTCTGTTTCGCTTTCTAAAAGTGCGTCCTCTTTTTTCGGCGCAAGAGGTGCGAACGGGGCTTTGATGTTTGATAGCAAAAAGGGCTACAACGGCAAAACAATTTTTGAATTCAGCCTCACGTCCGGCATCATTTCTCCCGCCGCTGAGCCGCAAAAAGGTTTAGGGCGCGCCGAATTTTTGAAATATACCGATGAAATTTTTGAAAACAGAAAAAAAATTGACCCGAATTTTACACTCGCAAAGGAGGACGCACTTGCTGCTGTTTTCGGAAAAATAAATGCGCAAGCCGACAATGATTTTTCCTCCGCAGCCTTTCGCACCGGTTTTAAAACCGATGCGCACCTCAGCGCGCGCGGCGGAAATGACAAAAATATTTTTTATGCCTCCGTTTTCGGTCAAAAAATTAAAAATGCACTCGTCGGCAATCAATCCGACAATGCGGGTTTTATGCTCAACACGGAATATAAATTTTCGGAAAAACTTCGTTTCGGGCTTATTCAGCGCGTTTCTTTTTCCAAAATTGACCGCGCTGCTGCCGATACTTCCCTTTCAAATCCGATTCTTTCGGCAGCAAATGCTCCGTTTTACGCGCCGGATGCTGTTTCAAAATTTCCCTTTGTCAATCCGAAAACAGAAAGCGAAAACGGTTTTTTACGCGACAATGTTCTGCGAACAGTGACGAAAATTTCCGCAAATTATATTTTTAGTGAAAATTTAACATGGCGAAATGAATTTTCAGCCGAAATTTTTAGAACGGAAGAAGACGAATTTCGCGGGCGAAAAACCGCGTCGGGAGAATCTTCTGAGGGGTGGGCAAGAAACACGATTTTTTCACAAAATAACCTTGTATTTCAATCACTTGCCGATTTTCGGAAACGGGCAGGCGAGGCTGAATTACTTGCAACAGGCGGTTTTTCGGTGCAAAAAGTGCGTCTTTCCGCTGCCGGTTTAACGGGTTTTGGTTTTCCGACCGATGATTTTACGCAGGCAAGCGGTGCGTCCGCCTTGCTCGGAGCAGAATCGGTGCAAAACGCTTATTTATACCGTTCGGCTTTTATTTCGGCAAATTTTGTTTGGAAAGAAAAATACATTTTTAGAGCAGATGCGCGTTTTGATTCGCACTCCAAAGCCGGTGAAAACAAATTTTCGGGTTTTTATCCGCAAATCGGCGCGGCGTGGCTTTTGTCAAAAGAATTTTCGGACAGTTCTGCCGTCTTGCCTTTGTTGAAAATCAGAGCGGACTACGGCGTTTCGGGCAACGGCAATTTGTCGCCTTACGCTTCACGCGGTTTGTATGCCGGCAATCGCTACGGAAATTTTGCAGGTATATACTCAAAATACCTTGCAAATCCCGACTTAGCGACCGAAAAAACTTCACAAGCCAACGTCGGAGCAGATTTTGCCTTGCTTTACGGCTATATTTTTGGCTCATTCAACTACTATTTCAAAAGCACAAATAACCTCATTTTGCCTATTAATTTGCCGCCTTCAAGCGGATTTGAGGGCTTTTTGAGCAATCAAGGCAGCGTAAAAAGCAGCGGATACGAATTGAATTTGAATTGGCAAATGCCGCTCGGCGAAATCATTTGGACTTCGGGCATTTTGCTCTCCTCCCTGAAGTCAGTTATGGGCAATATGAACGGCAACGTGATAGAATCGGGGCTTTACGGTTTTGCCGAAAATTCCGATTTTGCGGCATTTTATTTGCCCGAATTTGTCGGAGTCAATCCGCAAAACGGAGACGCGCTTTATCGCAACAAAGACGGTTCGACAAATGATATTTTGAAAGCCGAAAAATATTTTCACGCGCCGGCACTGCCCACATCGCGGCAAAGTTGGACAAACGCTGTTCTTTTTAAAAATATTCGATTTGAACTGACGTTTGACGCGGCAAGCGGACATAAGGTGTACGATGCCGGACGTGCCGCTTATTTTGCCGCGCCTACTGCAAGCGATTTTGCGCGTATGTGGCGCAACAGCGGCGAAAATACGGATATTCCGCAGCAACGTTGGGGAGCGGAAAACGGCAACGCGCCTTCTTCTCGCTTCCTGAGTGATGGTGCATTTGTGCGGCTGCGCAATATTTCCATTTCATGGAATTTTCCGGAAGATTTGTTGAGCAAATTTCATTTTTCCAAAGCAAGCGTTTTTGTTTCGGCGGAAAACATCGCGGTTTTGTCGGGCTACAAAGGCGGCGAAATATTAAATGACCTCAATTCAAATTTTTCTGTCGGAAATGCAGGTATCGCGCCGCCGCAGATGCGAAGTTTTTCGGCAGGACTAACGGTAGGTTTTTAAATCTTTTGTTGACAATCTAAAAGTCGTTTGTGAAGACACAAACAACGGCGAGGAAGACACAAATAACGGCGAGGAAGTCGTTTGTGAAGACACAAACAACGGCGAGGAAGACACAAACAACGGCGAGGAAGGCACAAAAAACGGCGTTGCGGCGATTTGATTGACAAAAAAGATTAAACGTTACATCTTTTGCAGACACTTGCACATTTTTTGTGCAGTGTTTGCTCAAAAAAATTCAAAAATGGCAACATTCATCAGCGGTTCGATTTTGCGAACTGCCGTAGAAGATATAATTTCACATTCGGCAAAAAAATTGTATTTGGTTTCGCCGCTTATTATGCTCGGCGAGGATTGGCGACATTATTTAAAGGTGAAAAGCAAAGACCCGCAAGTGGAAATTTACCTCTTATTTCGGCGCGGCAATGCTTTGTTTGACTATATTTCGCCCCTTGATTTGAAATTTTTAAAAGAAATGCCGAACATAGAAATACGTTGTTTGCCGAATTTCGGCAGCCGTTTTTATGCCAACGAAACGGCTTCCGTGATAACGAGTATGGATTTGGACGATGATAAATCGGTCAATCATTCGGGCGTTTATTTCAAATCGAGCTTACTGAACAATATTTTTGCCGATTCTTTTGACAGCGAAGCGTATGATTATCACAAGCGGTTGATTGCGCGAAGCGAATTGTTGTTTAAGTCCGTACCGCGTTTTCACAGCAATTTTTTCGGACAAAGTAAAGGATATGCAGGTTCGGAAGTCGAAACAGACAAAATAAAATTAAATTTTAAAAAATTGGCTGCCGAATATTTGAATAATAAAAAAAGGCAATCGGATTAAAAGTAAGTCGTTTTTTTGAAATTTATCGGTATTATTGCCCGTTATTAAATTTCGCTCAAACGACTGTTATACAATGTTTTATTTCCTGTTTTTTGTAACTAAATAGGTTTAAAGAAATCTAAATCGGCACGTAAAACGCCATTTAGGGTCTTTGGGGTGGCGTTTTTGAGTTGTATCGCGAGCTATCAGCTTGCGAGCTTAACATTTTAAATCGCAAGCTGATAGCTTGCGGTACACTCAGGCTAAATCGAAAAAAACGAAATTGTTGCATATTTGATTTTTCATTCAAAATGCCTTTAATTTGCACAAAAAAAGCAATAAAATGGTTAATCCCGAAAATCCGCGCTATACGAACGAATTTATTCGCTTGCTCGGCATTATGAACGATTTGCGCGAAAAATGCCCGTGGGATATGAAACAAAGCTTCGATTCGCTCCGAACGCTTAGTATTGAGGAAGTTTATGAACTTTCAGATGCAATTTTGGAAAAAAATCATGAAGAGGTTAAAAAAGAACTCGGCGATATTTTGTTGCACATCGTTTTTTATGCCAAAATTGCCGCCGAAAATCAATTTTTTGACATCGGAGATGTCTTGGAGCAACTTTGCGACAAGCTCATCAGGCGACACCCGCACATTTACGCGGACGCAGAGGCAGGCAATGCAGACGAAGTGCGGAAAAATTGGGAAAAAATTAAGCAGGCAGAATTGGCAAAAGCCGGAATAGATGCCGCACCTATTAGTATACTTGCCGGCGTTCCCGAATCGCTCCCCGCGCTTATCAAAGCGATGCGGATTCAAGAAAAAGCGCGCGGAGTAGGTTTTGATTGGGAAGAAAAGGCACAAGTTTGGGAAAAAGTAGAAGAGGAAATGGCAGAATTTCGGCAAAATTTTGAAATTCAAAGCGACAAAATTAATAATACCGAAGAGGCGGAAAAAGAATTCGGGGATTTACTTTTTTCGCTCGTTAATTACGCTCGTTTCGTCGGAATTAACCCCGAAAACGCTTTGGAAAAAACAAACAGAAAATTTATTTTTCGATTCAAATACTTGGAAAACGCTGTCGCTAAGCTTGGAAAAAATATCTCGGATTTGCCTTTAGCCGAGTTGGACAAATATTGGAATGAGGCAAAAAAATTTGAACATTCCGAAAAGGAAATTTAAAAGTAAAAAAAACACAAAAAAGTTTTTGCAAATCAAAAACTTGTTTTACTTTTGCGGCATCAAAACTGTAAGGGTTTTGTCAATCAATTTTTAAAATGACATTTTACAAAGGATTTGCAGCGATTACCTTGTTTTTTGTTGTCGTTTTTGCAATTTTAGTGCTTTTTGCCCCGCAATTTTTGCACGCGCACGCTTGGTACGCTTTGGCATATTGCGCCTCTTTGACTTGGATTAGTCATTTGATTTTATCAAAAGGCTTGAAAAAAGAGGATTTTTACAATTATTCCATGGGAGCAACCGGTTTGCGGCTCTTGGGAACGGCATTCGCGCTCATTGCTTATTTCTACAACTTTGACAAAGATAATGCGATTTTTGCAATGACTTTTTTTGCCGTTTATTTTACGTATCAAACTTTTGAAGTTCGTTTTTTGCTCAATCAGTTGCGCGAAAACTCATAAAGAACATCAGTAAAACTATGAAATATCGGAACTTAGCTCTTACTTTATTGCTCACGGCAGCAATGTTTATCGGCGGCTTTACGAATGTAAAAGCCGGCGGCGGTGCGGAAGGTGAATTTAACATCAGTGAAATGATTTTTCACCACATTCTCGACGCGCACGAATGGCACATTGCAACCATGAAAAATGATGACGGAAGTGAAAAACACATTTCGATTCCGCTGCCCGTAATTTTATACACAGATTCGGGAGTAGATTTTTTTATGTCTTCAGCTTTTCATCACGGTGAAAAAAAGACTTTCGGCACGCAAACAGGCTTTGTTCACGGAAAATATTTACTTTTTCACGAGCATATTTATTACGCAGAAGGCTTTTCTGTCAATGAAAAAGGTGAAGTGAGCGCAACCGCGCCCTTAGATTTTTCGATTACAAAAAATGTTGCCTCTCTTTTAATCAGTGCTGTTTTAATGATTTTTATTTTCACAAGCGTAACAGGAGCGTATAAAAAACGTCAAGGACAAGCCCCGAAAGGTATGCAATCTTTGTTTGAGCCCGTGATTGTGTTTGTGCGCGACGAAATTGTTCGCCCGAATATCGGTGAAAAACACTATAAAAAATATTTGCCCTACATTTTGACTTTGTTTTTCTTCATTTGGATTAACAACTTGTTAGGTTTAATGCCGACGGGTGCAAACTTAACGGGCAATATCTCTTTTACGTTCACAATGGCTGTTTTGACCTTAATTTTGACACTTTTGTCGAGTAACGGTCATTATTGGAAACACATTTTCGCGATGCCGGGCGTTCCGATTCCGATTTTGGTGATACTTACCCCTGTGGAGGTCATCGGTATTTTTACCAAACCATTCGCCTTAATGATGCGTCTTTTTGCAAACATTATGGCGGGACACACCATCATTTTGAGTTTGATAGGTATTATTTTTATCTTCCAAAGTGCGGTTGTCGGTATTCCTGTTACGATATTTGTCTTTATGATGTTCCTTTTAGAACTTTTTGTTGCGGCACTTCAAGCCTTTATTTTCTCCCTTTTGACTTCACTTTTTATCGGTCAAGCAATGGAAGAAGGTCATCATGAAGAGGAGCACGGACATGCGGAGGCGCATCACTAAACGGTCTTGTTTTTTGTTTTTGTTTTAATTTTTTTCATTTCAAATTTCAACAAATATGTTGGCTGCAATTTTGAATCTCATTCTTGAAATTTCCGGCAGCATCGGTACAATGGGTGCAGGTGTCGGAGCGGGTTTAGCGGTAATCGGTGCCGGTTTGGGTATCGGTAGCATTGGCGGTCGCGCCATGGAAGCTATGGCTCGTCAGCCCGAAGTTTCAGGCAAAATCCAAACAGCTATGTTGATTGCATCTGCTCTCGTTGAGGGTGCTGCTTTGGCTGCAATCGTTATCTGTTTCTTGATTGCTAAGTAATTTTTTCAGCCGCGTACTTATTGTGCGCGGCTGTACTTTTGAGACAAACTAAAAATTCGATATACTATGGAATTGATTACCCCCGGCGTAGGTCTTGTTTTTTGGACAACACTGGTTTTTCTTTTGGTCTTGGGATTTCTTTCAAAATTTGCTTGGAAGCCCATTATGACGGCTTTAGAAGAGAGAGAAAAGTCTATAGAAACAGCACTTTCGGAAGCCGAAAATGCGCGCAATGAAATGAAAAAATTGCAGGCTTCTAATGAGGCTCTTTTGCAAGAAGCACGTGTAGAAAGAGATGCAATTTTGAAAGAAGCACGCTCAGCAGCGAACTTAATGATT
>JBPOJO010000362.1:0-3210 GCA_052033485.1 Bacteroidota bacterium
TTGGCTATTTGAATAAATTTATTGGTTTTCCCTACGTGCTTTTGTTCTAATCCGTGCTGTGTAATTTCTAATTTTTTTGTCCAACCCAATTTGCGTAAAACCGCACAAATTATACTCAAATCCCCGATATTTGGGTCGTGAGAAAGTCCATCACTTTTAAAAAGTCTGGCTGAAATTTCAATTTTCGTTTTTGATTTCGTTAGAGAAATAGGCACATTTCCCGCAGGTGCTTTTCGCATATTCGCCTTAAAATCAATAATTTCATCTATATTTTGGAAAGACACAAATACATTTTCGTCTAATTTTTTGCCTAAAATCTCTACTCCCAACGTCAATAAAAGCCTTGTACCAAAAATGTAGGTTTCAGTCGGTTTTTCCTTTTGCTCTACTTGCAAATGGTAAAGCATTATCATTCTTACGTTTGGATAGTAATTTTTGATAAAAACGAACTTGCTACAACGCTGATACACGCCTGTATTTCGGCTTTCTTTGTCGTCTGTTTTGGTTTCTTCTATGGCATAAATGGGCGTATCGGCTTGTGTAGGCTCATTTTCTTGGTAAAAAATCAAAAAATCTGTAAAACTTGAATTTCCTGAAACAGTTTTGATAAAAACCTTATCTACTTTGTTGCAACGAAAACCCGTTACCTCGTAAGTGAAAGTAAATTTGTCATTTTCTAAAATTGGTAAAATCCGCAAACTATCCATAAAGCAAGCAAAACCGTAATCTTTCGCAAATTTTTGAAAGATAGTTGTCAAGACTTCTTTTTTTGGTCTTTCTTCGGTAAGTAGCCAAAGGTTATTTTTCATTTCGTTTCAAAATATAAAGTTGTTCTTGAACAAATTTTTTGGTTTTGCTCTCACCATTTGAATTTGATTTAAAACGCAAATAATCAAACTCTACTAATTCCACTTCGCCAAAACTGCCTAAAATAGCCAAAATTTTGTCTTGGGGCATAATGCCTTCACTGTTGTAACTCAAAACCAAATACTTATAATTGGCGTTTTTAGCAATGTTGCAAAGTTCTTTTAAGCCTGTTTCTGCGTTGCAAAACTGCGATTTTTGGTTTTCATAATTTCGCATACCCGACACGCCTTTTATGCTTGGATTGTCATATTTGGCAATGGTTTCCAATAAATGATAATTTGGTGCATATTGCCTTTGATTGTAAGGCGGGTCTAAATACAAAATATCTGTCTGAATTTCCGAAATCAACTCAACCGAATTTTGATTGAAAACCTTATTTTCCTTATTGCTAACAATAATTTCAATAGGTCGCAAAACCATTTTTTTGACTGCTCTCGCATCCCAAGTTTTCTGAAATGCAGCATAAACTCCCGAAATATTGGCGTAAAAAGGTACAGTTTCTATCAAGCAAGCCAATAAAATATAATATTCGTTTTCGGTTAATAAGTTTTCAGTTTTCCAATTTTCAATTTGCTGTCTGATGGCATCAATAATTTTTCCGTTTTCGTTGCTAAAATACATTCTTGGAATATCTAAATCTTTCGTTCCTTCGAGTGTATAATTTTGAAAAATAAAACCTTCTTGTGGTGTGATAGTATTCAGATAATCAACTACTTGCACCAAAGGGCTTGCAAAAAGTGAATTAGTTTTGACTTCTATTTTTTGCAACAGTTTCTCAAAATTTGGAATTTCGTTATTTTCAATGTACGCCTTTTGCAAGACAAAAGAAAAATACAATAAATCAGATGAAAAAATTTGATAACCTTTCTTTTTGAAAAATTGCCCTACGTTGCTTGTTCCTGCAAAAAAATCAAAAAATGAACTTCCTAAAATACCTTTGCTTTGCAAGAGTTGATAAATTTTCTTTACCAAATTCTCTTTGTTTCCAATAAATCTCATCTAATCAAACAAAGTTTTAGGTTTTTCTACTTCGTAATTTGTAATCAAAACTTCTATGCTTGCATTTTTCTCACGCACCAAAGTTTGATAATTAGAATTGCTATAATCGGCACGTAAATAATTGACTTTCAAATAGTTGTTTTTATTTAGCCAATTTTGCAAAATTTCATTTTCTTTGCCTTTGTGTTCTAATACATTAGATAAAGCAAAACGAACATTTCGCTTTTGTAGGTTTTCTAATATATGCAAAAGTTTATGTTCTTGGATTTCATTCCAACCTGTGAAACCACGCTTTCCGTCATTGTAAGTGCCTAAACTAATCAAATAAGGCGGGTCGCAATACACAAAATCGTTTTCGGTTAAGTGCGAAAAGTCAAATTTCTCAAAATCAAAGCAAGTAAATTGAATATGAATAGCCTGAACTTTACGTATAAATTGAATTAAATTTGTACGCATTGTGTCGTTAAAACTACTCCTTTCACGCCCAAAAGGATTGTTAAACTCGTGAGAATTGTTAAAACGGATTTGATGATTGAACGAAAAAGCCACTAAAACAAACAAATCCAAAGGGTTCTTATGTGTGTTGTAATGCTCACGTAGTTTTTTGTAGCCTTCTTCATTTTTCAAAGACAACTCAAATGTAGTAATTTGATTATCAATATGTTGTAAAATTTCCGAAAGGCTATGCTTTTGAAATTCTTGGTACATTGCTACCAAAAATTTCAAGTTGTCATTGCAAACTATGTTCTCTGCTTTTACATTCAAACCTACATTACAACCACCCGCAAACAAATCAACGAAAGTGTTTATTTCTTTTGGAAATAAAGGTAAAATTTGTTCCAAAAGTTTGTATTTCCCACCAATATAGTTAAGTGGTGATTTGATTTGCTTAGAAGTTAGTTTTTCGGCTAATAATGCTTGCATCTGTCTGTCGTTTCCTGCAAAGTTACGAAATTTTTGGTTTCGTTGGTTGTTTGGTTTGTTCGTTTCTTAAAATGGCAGGCAACGGAAAAATGTTTGCGAAGGGCGGGATTAAACAGCACTTCACTTGCCCTACGCACAATGTTTATAGAAAGTACAAAGCCTAAATTACGCACATTAGTCCGCCTTTTCGCAAACATAATGTTAGCCACAGGATTTTTTTTACAAACTACTGTCTATCAAAGTATTAGCTCTCTCTTTGAGTTGCTTTTTCAGTTTGATAATGGCTTGTACTTCATTGCCAATTCTTTCTACTTCGTACTTGTCCTTGTGAATAGGTAGTTGCAAATCCATAATTCTATTGCCCAAAGTGGAAAGTGTTGCTTGTACGAAAGTAAGCATTTCTACTTGTTTTTGCACTAT
>JBPOJO010000039.1:0-4149 GCA_052033485.1 Bacteroidota bacterium
GTCAGACACGAAACTTCTGCCATTAATTGGGTACAATTGCATTATCTTGCCTTTTTTCTTATTTTTCTAAAAAAACATTTCAAGTTTAAGATTTGTTTTAAATGAGTTCATTAAGTAACCGGACATGGTATTTGCCAATAATAATATTTTTTCAACTAAAATTGAGAAAAACGTTCGCTTTTTATATATTTGCAAGCTATTCGTTTAATTTACAAATATAAAAATCATGACAGAAAAAGAATTTCACCGCGAATTGTCTTTAGAGCTAAAAAAAATTAACGCTGCTGAACCAAGCAACTCTTTTATGCTTTGGTTCTTAAAGTTTTATCTTTCTGAACTTCAAGCCGCTAATTTCGAAGATGTTATTTCGGATAAGCCTCACGATATGTCATGTGATTTAGTTTTTTCTCGAAATTATGCAGGGAAAACAACCTTTTATGTCGTACAATCGAAGTATCGAGAAGTTAAAAACGTTGATGACAAACTTCCTGCGAAAGAGCTTAAATCTGCATTAGCGGACTTCATCGGCTTACTTAAAAATGAAGAACCGCGCTCTAACAACACTATTTTTTTACAAAAAAGCAAAGAACTGAAAGAACAGCTGCGCAACAACGGCGAGGTGAAGTTCATATACCTATGTCTTTGTAAAAAAAACACGGATGTAGAGGCAACAAACGCTATTAACGCCTTTGAAAAACTCGACAAAAGTAAAATTCGATTTGAATGGTTTGATATTGACCGTTTGCGTTTTGATTTTATTGATGCAAATTTTAAAAAAATTGAAAACCCCTATCGATTAGAATCAAGCAACTATGCCGAAGAAGCAGACATTGAACTTGAAATAGTCAAAATTGACAATTCTCCCTCATTTATTTGGATTGATAACAGACCGCATCAGGCTTATACTTTGCTGCTCAGACCGAAAACTATTTATGAGTTATTTGAGCGTTTTAGGTTTGGCTTATTTGTCAAAAATGTAAGAAACCCCATTCCGCACTCAAATTACAATGAACAAATGGCGGAATCATTGAAACACGACGAGTCTAACTTTTGGTACTACAATAACGGTATAACAGCCATTACAAGCATTATTCCCGATAAATTAGGTAATCAATCGGAAAAGTTATCCGTAAAAGGTCTGCAAATTATTAACGGAGGGCAAACCGCTTATACCATTTATCGTGTATATGAGGAAGCAAATGCGTTAAAACGACAAACACTTGACCGTAACGTTATTATTTCTTTCCGATTGATAGAATCGAGTAACAGTGAATTTAACCTCAAAATTACGCGCTACACTAACTCTCAAAACACCATGGAAGAGCGTAATTTTTACGCCAATGATGATATTCAAATCCGTTTGCAGAGAGAGTCTTTTGCTTTTCCGATTTGGTACGAAGTCCGAACGGAGGAATTTAGAGCTTATCCTGAAACCGGAAACAACACTGTAAAAGCGGTTTCAAATGCCGAAATGATAAAACCGTATTTAGCTCTGTTTATGCAAAATCCCTATCGTGCAATTCATGCGAGCAATATGGCTTTTTACAAAGAAAGTGAAAACTTAAACGGTTATTATGACGATGTATTTCATGCAGAAACTAAGTACAAAGACATTTACTATGCGTTTAATGCTTTGACTTGCCTTAATAAACTTTACTCAAAGGAAGTAGAGTATGCAAATTCCGAGCACGGAAAACATGACTTTTCAGCCTTTCTATCCCCTTATTTTCGCGCGGAACAAAGTCGTTACGAGGATTTATGCTTGCTTGTATTGTACTTATTTACCGTACAAAACAAAGACAAAATGTCGCAACGAATCTTTGCAGCTTTTTGGAGTACAACCAATAACCTTGTTTTACTGCAAAAATTCTTTTTAGCTTTAATCGAACTATCGGCTGATGAAGAACAATTTGAAGACGAACAGGACGAGGAACAAGAATATGCGGATAATGAAGAAGATTATTCCGACTTTGAAGAAGAAAACAATACCGAAAAAGCTGGACGGAAAACATTTTTTCAGCTTGCGGAAATGTACATAAACACCGAAAAAGACGAAAGTGAGGAGCATAAAAACAATTTTATGAAACTTATGACCCGATTAGTGGAAAAAAATAATCCCGACAAGGAAACCTATAACAACATCATTATTTACGAATAAAAACTCAAGGCATGGCAGGATATTTGATAAAAGGCGACATTTCGGGCATTCAAAATTTTATTTTCAATGTTCCGACAAAAGGCGCAGCAAAACAACTGAAAGCACGAAGTTTTTTTGTGCAAGCTCTTTGTAACATTTGCGTTGAGAAGTTGCGTTCTGAATTTAGTTGCGAACTTATTTACAACGGAGGAGGGAATTTTATTCAGAAAACGGAAAGTTTCAACGAAACGAGATTTGCTGAAATCGCTAAACAGCTTTCGAGGGAATTGCTTCCCTACGATTTACTCTTGTATTTGACATTCGTTGAAGAAACAGGAAGTTACGTCAGCAGCTTAAAAAATTTGCATCAGAAAGCGAATGAAGACAAAATCAAGAAAAATGCGCTAAAAAACCTGTACGAAGATGTTTTTACCGTTTCGGAAAAAATTGCTACGGATAATTTCAAAGAACTTGCGAAAGAACTGTCTGAGTGTAAAGGTTTTGATTTTAGCACATCAACAAAGAATTTTTCGGGAATTGGTAATCGTTCGCAAGACTTAGTGTTTCTTAACACACAATTGCACTTTTCCAAAAGCACGGCAAACTTGCAAACGTCAGTCGTGAATAAATTTCCTATTTGGCACGACAAACTGAAAGAGGAGTTTCTCGATGCGATAAGTGATGTGGAGTTGAAAAAATTGGCAAGAAATGATGAAAGCACAGACTTGGAAGGCATCATCGAATTTGAACATCTTGCAGCTTTTGCCAAACACAGAACGGGAACCGCGAAATTAGGCGTACTCAAGTTAGATTTGGATAACTTGGGCAACTTGATGAGCGACATAAGGCATTCCAAGCATCATAAAGATTTTTCCGAAAAACTTCGAATATTTTTTGAAGAGGAAATTTTGAATTTGTTGCGTTCCCCTTATGATAAATTTACTTATTTCGACAACATTTACGTCGTATTTTCGGGCGGTGATGATTGTTTTTTGCTCGGAGCATGGGATGCCGTTTTGGATTTCAGTATTTTGCTCCAAGAAAAATTCAGCGAATACGTAAAAACGGAAGCCCTAAACTCTTTTTTGGGCAAAAAACAAGATAATATTCATTTTTCCGCTGCATTTTTGTTGTTTGATGCACATTTTCCGATTGTTCAAATGTCAGAAAAAGCGGAAGAAGAAATGAAAAATGCAAAAACTTGGCGTGCATCAAGAAATGAAGTTAAAAACTGCTTTTCTGTTTTCGGCAAACCCGTCGGTTGGGAGCAAATAAACGAAATCAGAAACATCAAAAACGATTTGCTTACCATTATCGAAAAAACAGGAAAACGTGCCATAGTTTCAAAAACGTTAATGCTTGCGGCAGACTACGAAAATCTTTACGACAATGCCCTTGAAGGCAAATTGCAATATCCCCGTGTTTGGCGATTTAGCTATGTGATGCGAGACGGTATTGTTAAAGATAAAATCGAAAGAGGTTTTCTTGACGGAATCGTCAGCAAATATGAAATTTGGCTGCTTGAAGCCGCCGAACAGAAAAACGAAAAGCAAATTGACAAAATGAAAATTTCAAAATCTTTCTTTTTTCCCGTTGCAGCCCGTTGGGTTGAATTTTTAACACGTAAACAGATTAAACATGGAAAATAAATTTTCGAACAACAAAGGCGGTGGTTATCAAAACAAGCCGCCTTTGGTTGATGAAACAAAACCCCAAGCCATAAAGGATTATTGGCAAAAACATTTCGAGAAAAAAACTTGGGACGAGGTGCCTGATATGCTTTTAAAATTTGAAGAACAAGCGAATAATGACTTGATTAACAAAATCAAAAAGGCAATGGACGAGATGAGCAGAAATCGTAATGCCAACGGCATTAACGCTTCGCAGTTGCGTAATGTGTATGAGCTAATCAGCAGTGCAAAAGAGGTTAAAGAACTGATTTTGCACCGTCCTAAACTCTTTTACATTGCGGGTCGAACGGAGAAAAAAATGCTCGGCACGTTTCGCTTACT
>JBPOJO010000422.1:0-10300 GCA_052033485.1 Bacteroidota bacterium
AAGCGCGTTTTGGCAGTCGGAAAAGTCAACAGAATTATGCTTGACAATATGTCATTGCCGGATATGAAAACAGCCGTTGATTGGATTGACGGAAGATTTGAAACAGAGGCTTCGGGCGGAATCGGCATCGAAAATTTGCGCGCAGTAGCAGAAACCGGCGTAGATTTTATTTCTGTCGGCGCGTTGATTCATTCGCACCCCAATTTTGACATTAGTTTGAAAGCGTTTTAAGGAATTGTCGCTCGGACGGAAGCAGACGGAAGGCTGAGCCTAAAAGTGGCGCGCAAAATTTAAGAAATTGCGCCACGGTATTTAACAAATTTTGAAAAAAAATATCATGAATTTACTTTCCGCAGAAAATATTTCCATGTCGTACAATGATAAAATTCTTTTTAAGGATTTGAACTTTGGCGTATCACAAGGAGAAAAAATAGCTGTTGTAGGCATTAACGGCGCGGGCAAAAGCACCTTGCTCAAAATTTTATTCGGTGAAACAATGCCCGATACCGGCAAAGTCAGTTGCCGAAGAGGTATTCAAATGGCGTTTTTGGAACAAAATCCGACTTTTCCCGACGGTAAAACCGTTTGGCAATGCCTTTTTGATGCGGAAAACGAAAAATTGAATCTCATTCGCGATTACGAAAAAATGATTGAAGACGGCGAAACGGAAGGCGAAAAATTTGAGAGATTGCTCGAAAAAATGGACATGCAAAACGTTTGGGAGGCGGAAGCAAAAATCAAAGAAATTGCCGGAAAATTGGAAATTTATGATTTTAATTTGCCGGTTTCTTCCCTTTCGGGCGGTCAGAAAAAGCGCGTTGCTTTGGCTAAAGCCTTACTTTCCGAGCCGGATTTGCTCATTTTGGACGAACCGACGAATCACCTCGACCTTTCGGCGATTGAATGGCTCGAAAATCGCCTAAAAAGCCAAAATCTTTCTATCATTTTGGTTACCCACGACAGGTATTTTCTCGACAACGTTACGAATGTGATTGCGGAGCTGGAAGAAGGTAAAATTTACAAACATATCGGAAATTATGCTAAATTTCTTGAAAATAAATCCGTTCGTGAAGCTGTCGAAGGCGTAGAGAGGCAAAAAGCGCAAAATTTGATGCGAAAAGAGCTTGATTGGATTAGAAGACAGCCGAAAGCGCGCGGAACAAAGGCAAAATATCGCACGGAGGCTTTTTATCAATTAGAAGATAAATTGAGTGATAAAAAGGATAATACCGAATTGCAAATCAATTTGGGCATGAATCGCATCGGAAAAAAGGTGTTGGAATGTAAAGATGTCTGTTTTTCATATACCGGAAAAACGATTTTAAAAGATTTCACTTACGCTTTCACACGCGAAGACCGCATCGGAATCGCAGGCAAAAACGGCGTTGGGAAATCTACTTTTTTGAATTTGCTCACCGGAAAAATCGCCCCTGACACGGGAAGTGTCGAAAAAGGCGAAAACACGCATTTTGGATATTACACGCAAGACAGTTTTCTCTTTGACGACTCAAGGCGCGTTATTGATGTTTTGAAAGATATTGCCGAAAATTTTGTGTTAAAAGACGGCTCACAACTCTCGGTTTCACAACTTTTAACACAGTTTTATTTTCCGCCGCAAAAGCAATACGATTTGGTCGGAAAGTTAAGCGGCGGAGAAAAGCGGCGTTTGCAACTCTTGCGCGTGTTGGTTGAGCGTCCGAATTTTCTCATTCTCGACGAGCCGACAAATGATTTGGACATTCAAACGCTGAATGTTTTGGAAGAATTTTTAGAATTTTACCCTGCTTGTTTGATAATTGTTTCGCACGACCGCTATTTTATGGACAGGCTCACGGAGCGACTTTTTATTTTTGAAGGCGAAGGAAAAATACGCGAATTTAGCGGAAATTACACGGATTATCGGGAATATGTTGCTGAAAATGACCAAAATGCTGCTCGTATTCAAGAGAAAAAAACTCCTGCTGTTGCCGAAAAAGTAGAAAAAACGAAGGAAAAAAAATCACTTTCATTTAAAGAAAAACAGGAATATGAAGACTTGGAAAAGCAAATTGCGGCGGCGGAAGCAAAAAAAGTGCAATTAGCGGAGCAACTGAACGGAGAAACAGATTTTACAAAAATTTCCCTTGTCAGCGGACAAATTCAAGCATTGACAAAAGAAATTGACAAAAACACTGACCGTTGGCTCGAATTAAGTTTGTCGGTGTAGTTCCTGCAAGCGTTTTTTCGTGTTAAGATATTTTAAAACTATTTAGGCGGTTTGCCCATGAATGCAGCGCGGGCTTCAGCTTGCGACCTGACATTCGCTTGTTGCAAGATGCATTTCTCCAAATCCGCAAGCTAATGCTCGCGGTATACTTCGGCTATGCAATTACGATATTTTAAAACTAAACAAAATTTCAGTTGAGATTTTTCATCGAAACAGCCTATTTCGGAAAAAATTATGCCGGTTGGCAGACGCAAAAAAATGCACTCGGGGTTCAAAATCTTCTCGAAGATTACCTTTCAAAATTACTGCGCGAAAAAATTTCGCTCACGGGCAGCGGGCGAACAGACAAAGGGGTGCATTGTGCGAAACAATTTGCGCATTTTGATTGTGAAAAAATGCCTTTTGATGAAAAATCTTTTTTGCACAAAATTAATGCTTTTTTGCCCGCAGACATTCACGTGAGCGGAATTTTCCCTGTTCGGGGCGAGGCGCATGCCCGTTTTGACGCGCTTGAACGCACTTACCAATATTTTTTTATAGCTCAGAAAACACCTTTTTTTAACGAACTTGCTTACCGTTATCCCCATGAAATAAACATTGAAAAATTCAATTCGGCGGCGCGTTTATTGCTCGGTACGCATGATTTTTCTTCATTTTGCAAATTACATTCTAACAATGAAACCAATTTTTGCACGGTAAAGGAGGCATTTTTAGTCGAAAAACCGCCGTTTTATGTTTTTTCGATAAGGGCAAATAGATTTTTGCGCGGCATGGTTCGCTTATTAACCGGGAGTTTGTTGGAAACTGCGTCGGGCAAAAAAGGCGAGGCTGATTTTTCGGCTTTGATTGCGGCTAAAAATGTTCGACTCGCTTCGGCAGCGGTTCCGGCGGAGGGGCTTTTTTTGGTCAATGTTCTTTATCCCGAGGACATTTTTACGGAAAAAAAACCTTCTGTTTTGCCGTCCTTAGTTTTTGGTTGAGCAATCGGAACGTGAGAATTTTTTCTAAAAAAAGTAATGCTTTGTTAAAATTGTCTTTCAATAAATATAAAATCTAAAATGAAATGTAACGTATTTCTTTGGCTGCAAAAACGCAGTTTTTTGTACTTTTGGGTCTTAAAACCCCCTAAAGGGCATTTAAATTGTTTAGGTAACAACACTCATTGGAAAAATATTTTTTCAAAAGAGTGCTGTTACAAAGCCACAAAAAAAGCGATGCCGTAATTTTGGGCATCGCTTTTTTTGCAAAATTAAAGTTACTTAAAATGCGTAAGCACCTAATAAATAAAGCAATAAACCAAAAAGAAACAAGCCTAAACCGCTGCCGTAATAATGTCCGTCCGAGCCGACAAGTCCGAGAACAAAAAACAAAAGCCCAAGAACCATACAAACCATACCGAAAATTTTACAAATTTGTGCAATATCTGCCATTGCTTTGCTTGCATCTTTGTGTTTTTGATATTTTTTGTCAGCTTTTTGAATTTTTTTCTCCATTATTTTGGCTGCCTTTTTTTGAAGAAAAGAAGCATTATTATCATTTTTCAATTCACTGATTTTGCTTTGCATTTGAGTTTTTGCATCTTCATACATAGCTCTTGTGTTTGTTTCTGACGCAAAAGCGGCAAAATTCAAGAAAAATCCAAGCAGAATCAAGATAAGTTTAGTTCTCATTTGTGTTTTTTTTTAAGTGAAACTTGCGCAAGTTAAAAAAAATTGAATAAAACAAAAAAAATTACTAAATTTTTTTCCGCTGTTATTTGACTTCGATGTGTTTGAGGGAACTGACTGCGTTGACAATCGGTAAATACATTGCCTCTAATCTGACAGGATTTTGCGAAAACTTACCGGCAAACCGCACTCGCAAGGGAATTGCAAAATTATATTCTCCTATGGGCAACTTTCTAAAGTAAATCGTAATTTTATCAATGTCTGTTTTGTAGCCTACTGAATTGCTGAAATAGGGCATTTTATTTGAATTTAGCTCAAAAGCTGCTGCTATCGGAATTTCCAAACTGACAAATTCAGTTTCGGTATTTACGTTAATTTTTACATTCATCTGCGTATTTTCGCCTGCTTTTAAATTTTTTTCGTTCTCAAAGGATATTTTGGCAATATTAAAATGCAGGCAATTTTGCTCTTTCAGCACAATTTTTTCTTTTGTAACGGACAAATAAAACGCTTTTCCCCCTTTTTTTTCAATCTCGGCTGTTGTTGAAGGCGGAATTTTAACGCTAAAAGGAAAATGTTCGGGCGTATAGTTCTTTTCTCCGATGCGAATTTTGAACGGTGAAGATTCTTGATTTTTTTTCGGCAAAAAGTCTACATAAAAATAAATTTTTTTCGCCGTTTGAAAGGTATTCATTGTCCCGCCGAGAAGCTCGGTTTCAAAAAAAAGTTCAATTTTTGAACGATATTCTGAGGCTATACGACTTGTATCATTTTTAAAAAGTTGATAAATCATTGCTGTCAGCTCGTGTTTGTCATCATAAAAAAAATTGCTTAATTTATCATCCCAATAATATCCGCCGTATAAGTTCACTTTTTTATGCACCAAAACACTGTCGAGCGGAATATTAAAACCCTCTTTTTTCATCAACAACCAACAACGCACTTTATTCGTCAATGACAAATTTTGAATGATTTGAGGTTTAAATATTGAAAGATATTTTGTCAAATCGGTCTTTTCGTCAACAATTTTTAATAATTCAAGAATTAAAACTTGCTGAGAATCGTACTTGAAACTTTCAGCTTTTAGCACCAAATTAATTTTAATCTTATCGGAAAACGGATAGTCAAAACCTTCTTTTTCAGCCCAATGCAGAGCGTACAAAATGTGCTTTGCCGTCCAAAATTCCGTCTGATTGACGGCATACCACGACCATAAACCCTCATTATTTTCACGCTCTTTCAATCTTTTTAGTATATCCTTAATGTTTTTTTCAGCCGAAACATCGTTTCTGTTTTTTGTCTTAAAAACATAGAGATTGGCTATCAATTTAGATGCAAGTTGTTCGTTGCAATCATGAGAATACATTTGCAAATGTCGAGCATGAAACTGCAATAAATTTTCTTTTGAAACAAAAATATCCAATTGCTGCTCCGTGCTGTCATTGGCTTTGAGCGTTAAAATGGTGTCTTGCGAGAGCAAATGAAAATCACCGAAATTGTAGACTTGTCCGAGCGGATTGACGACAATCTTTCGCTCTTCGCCGTCTTCATAGCCTGTTTGATTTTTAATTTGGTAAGCAAGTTTAATACTGTCTTTCATTGAGGCGGTGATTTGTAAAATTTCTTTCAATCCATCTTCCAAAATGTGTTCTTTTTTGCCTGTATTTTTTGTATTCAAAGTAAATTCGGAAGTAATTTTTTCGGGCAAATTTCTGTAATTTGAAACTATACCGTATGTCAAACAAGTATCGCCGAAAGTTAGGTATGTCGGAACGGCAAGCTGTGGGGCAAGGGGAAGGGCAGATTTAATGTTTTGTTCATAAACTCCGCTTTTGATGCCTTTTTTTGCCAAAAATATTGTTTTCCACTGCGTTAAATCATCGGGATATTGCGCCCAAAATTTCACTTTGCCCTCTTTATCTGTTTGAAAAGCAGGCTGCCAAAAAGCATATTCTCTGAAAAAACTTCTTTTTTTCTTTTTCGTTGTCGCAATTTCATCAAAATCGGCAAATTCAAATTCATCTTTTTTTCCTTTTTTTCCCTTTTTACTCGATATTAAAATTGCGCCGTGAGTAGCCTTTGTCCCGTATATTGCGCATGCAAGTGTGCTTTCTAAAAATTCCGCTTCGGCTAACATTTCTTCAGAAATCTCTGAAAAAATCACCGGAAAAAGGAACATTGTCAATTAAAATAAGTGGTTTGTCCGACGAATTTATACTGCTCGTGCCACGAATTCTGATTGTAGAACTTTGTCCGGGGTGATAATTTATGATTACCCCGTTTGTCCTTCCTTGCAATGCTCTTGCTGTTGAACCGGTATAGTTTCTTTTTTCAATGATGCCGATAGAACTTACAACAACATCTTGAAAAGTAAATTCAGAGTCGAGTTCGGTAACATATTTGAAGTTACTTGACAAGATTTTTCTGTTTTTATAGCCTAAAAATGAAAAAGCAATTTCGTTCGTACTTTGAGGCAGATAAATTCTAAAATAACCGTCCTCATCGGCGTTTGTGAGGACGGAGCCCGATGAAATTAAGCAAAAAGAAATTGGCTTCCGTGTGTGTGTATCAATGACCAAACCTTCATAAAGTTGCGTACCGGCATGAAAAACCATGTTGTTGAGGTTTTTAAATAAATAATTACCCGAACGCTCGTCCTGTAAAAAATACAAATCATTGACGGAATAATTTTGAATTTCTTTCCAAATTTCCGAAACAGTTTTCTCTAAATCCTCAGGTTTTTTAAGCTTTGCGTCTTTGATAAAGCAATAATTTTTGCCGTTCGGCAAAACTTCAATGGTGTCCGTTTCATAAATTAAACCGTTTTCGGCAAAAAAGAAAGCCGTATATTTTCCGGAAGGGATAAAAGAAGGCTGATGCAACGTGTTATTGAGAAATAATTTCATGGATAATTTCCCCTCAGTGTTTTTGAGCAACAAACATTTAAAATCAGGAATTTTTTCTTCGTCCCAACTGAGTTCAATCCGTGCCTTTTTTTCAATCGGAAAAATACTTTTTTCCGAAAGTCCGTGCCTCAAAAAACCGTTCGGCGGATAATAATTTTCTTTTCTGTGTGTTTTTTTAAAATAGTTTTGATAAGATTCGACGGTAAAAAGTGTATCAAAAACCTTATTTTTGTCAAATTTGTGGTCATCTTCGAGAAAATATGTCATTTGTCCTGCATTAATGTTGTTTGCAGCGTTAATTTTCAACAATTCCTGCTTCGAGTACCTGAATCTGTAATTTAAAAGTGTTAAATATAAAGGATACAATCTGATTTTCGGCGGCGAAATGACATAGTCATGGTTATTTTCAAACTCAAATGAAAAAATTTTTTCTCTGTTTTGAAAATTAAAAAATTCAATATTCCGGCTGAAAATCGGTGCGATTGCACCTGTTTGATTCACAAGCCATGTACGCGAGCCCTCTTGACGGAGCAAAATTTTGCTGCCAAATTGGTCTGTTTTGAATTTGAAAATTGAATTTTTAAGCCAATGGGTTTCATTTTCGGTCAAATTTGAAGACATTTTGTTGATTTGTACAGTCGAATCTTTGCAATTTTTAATATCCAAACTGATAATGTTCTTGTGAAAATGAATCGGCTTAAATTTCGAAATGAGAATTTCATGTTCTTTCGTTCTGATTTTAAGTTTAAAAGTATCAGTGTGATTGCTCAAAGGAAAACTGTAGGGATTTTCACCGTGAAAATCCTTAAAATAGAGCGGCACTTCTTGACAAAAAATTGATTGAACATTGACAGGGATGCCGTTGTTGAAAATAAAAGGAGCAAATTGTGTAAGAGAATCTGCGACGGGGAAACTTCCGTGAAAAATTTTGTCGTGAGGATAAAACAAGCTGTCAATCGGCGCATTTTGCAACATTTTTTTTGACAAACTATCACTTAAAAAATTATCCCCGAAATCCGTTTCGAGCAAATTTATTTTGTAAAAATGCCGATAATGAAAAAAATGATTTAGCGACGGTTTTTCAATTGAACTGTACTTGTAAGCATAACCCTCGAAGGAATTTTTGTATGCAAATGCCGTCAAATCAGCATTTGAAATGGGTTTTCCTTTGCGATTAGTCAGATAAACTTCCGTTTCTACTTTTTGACCCGGAATAATTTGCCGGGCTTGTTTGACGTTGAAAAAAATTTCATTTTCCTTTCTGACAAATTTTTCAGCATTGTTAACTGCCTTTCCGTTCCAAAAATAGCCGTATTGAACAGTCCACAACGTCCCTTTTCCTGCCTTCAACTCCAAAACGGTGTCTCCCGCTGTCAAACGGCAAAATGTAAGTCGGTCATTTTTAAAAACGTAAAAAATAAGCGGTAATTTTCGGGGATTGCGCAAAGAAAATAAAAGTTTGTTCGCCTCTTGTGAAAAGCCGGCTGAAATTTTACTTTTTAAATCATTTTCAGAAACAATTTTTGTCGAAAAAAACGGCGATTCGGCTTCATATTTACTGAAAAACGGATTGATTTTTACAACAGCAGGCTGTTTACCGCAAAAAATCATGTGTTTTTTCCCGCTCATATCAGTTCCGTAAATTTTAATCGTATCACGCAACTCGGCAGGCTCATTACTTTCCAAAAAAAATCGCAAAGAATCCTTATGCTCTTCAAATTTTATTTTTCGACAAGGAAAATTATATCTGTGCATTTTTTTGATTTCAGCCATTCTGTTGTCCGAGGTCCTGACGGTCAAATGTGCTACAAATTCCAACTCCGCATCGGGTAAATAGTGCGCGGGGATTGTAAATTCTGTTTCACCGCGAGCTTCTAAGGGAACGGTAAAAGTTTCAATGCTGTCAGGCATAAAGTAGTTTTTGTCAAAAGATTGCGAAATGTGAATTTTGTTGATTTTTAACACCGCTTCGGCATTTTTAAGCGGCAATTCATTTTCGTCAGTGCCGCTGATTTGTAATTTGAGTCCTTCACCGCATTTTTTTTCACCAATTGTCAGCTTTGGGTAAATTTCTTGAAGTGCTTTGTTTTTAACAATTACACTGAAATTTCCCGCCAATTTTTTATTGTCGTATAAATGCAAATCACAATGGCTGCCCTCTTGCAAATCCAAAGAATCGGCAAGAATAAAATCGAAAGTGTATGCTCCTGCCGCATAAGGTTTTCTTGTTTTAGTATATACTTTAGAATGTACTTCAAAAGTAACTTTAATTTCCTTTTTAATCGGTTTAAATTTTTTATTCATCAGGTAAATTTTCGCAAAAAGCGTGTCCCCGATTCTGTAAAAGGGCTTATTATGGGCATAATCAAAGTAATACATCGCCTTTTTTTGCATAAAATCTTCTTCATCTTCATCCCACCAAAAAGCATCTGTTATACGTCCGATAAAATTTTTTAAACTGAAAAATGCTTTCCCGAAGAGCCAAACCCCATTTTGAGGATAGCCCTTTATTGCGGACATGGTGATATCATACGGGAATAAGATTACATTGCGAATCGGAATAACGGTATATCGGAAAATCTTTTTTTGCCTTAATTTTTTTTCAAAAATTTTTATATTTGTTGCTGTTTTTTCTTTTTTGATTCTAAAGAAATAACTTTTTTCGCCGCGCCGAATCTCTAAAAAATTAGTTGTTTGGGGATTTTTGGCAAAATAAACTTTGGTTTTCTTTTGAAACGCCAATTTCTTTTTTCCTAAAAATACTTCCGCATCATGAATTTTATTACCGTCTTTCCCAAAAACGTCGAGAATACAATGCCGACTGTTGTCGTAAAAATCTATTGTCAAATCGTATTTTTGAAAAACTTTGACCGAGTAACCGGGGAACAAAGGCTTTACCATTAAATAATCCCCAAAATCATTTTTAGGGCTGTTCGTCAGATAAAGCTCAACTTGTGAAAAATCTGTTCCGGAAACAGAATCGCGCAAATCGGACAAATCAAAGCTGTTTGTTAATAATCTTCCGCTTTCAAAGTATTCTCTTACAAGTGTTTTTGAAGCCTTGAAGATGTAAATTTTTGTCCTCGCTGAGTCAGGCAAAAACAAGTTTTTTTGAGCATTAGCCGAAAAGAATGGCAAAAAAATGGCGGTCAGTACGGCAAAGATATATTTTATCATTGTTAAAGATTTTTGTTGCACAAAAAAGTAATGCGGCAAATGTAGTATTTTTTTTGTTTCTAAGCATTTTTTTGAAAAATATCAGAAATACCCTCATCATTCCCACAATTTCCTAACAAATAGCCGTTTACAAAAAAAGCATCGCGCAGGAGTACTTTGTTTTTGTGTTAAAAAGTTTTTTTTTGCGGTGAATGAAAATCTATCAACACGAAATTGAAAATTGGTCAAACTTCACACAGGGCAATAAAAAAGTGAAGTTAAAACTTGTCTTATGAGCTGTGTCCTATCAGCCGCTAACAAAAAAAAGCGCACCGCACACCAATAATTTGCGGCACACTCTGCCC